>JAUYLR010000002.1 GCA_030698935.1 bacterium | reverse complement strand
ATATAAATGCAAGGGTGCCTGTGGATAACGGGGGCGCTCAAATGTATGGGGTATTTTGACGGAGCCCAAACCCGTACCGTCAAAATACCCCATACCTTCTCGCTGAAATTGGAAGAAATGCGAACGGCTGATTCCCGAGGTGACTCCTCACCCATCGGGGGAGGTGTCTCCTCGGGGATTTTTCCTTACTACGGACTACGCACTATTAACTACCCCCTGCTGTTGCATTTGCCTCACGGGGTATACAATGCAGGAAGTCTTATTAATAGTCATTGATACTTAATATATGGCAGATGTAGTAACGGGATATTGCGTTAAGTGCAGGGACAAGGCCGGTCGTGAGATAAAAGACGCGAAAGAGATTGAGATGAAGAACGGCCGCAAGGCGATGAAGGGTGTGTGCGCGGTCTGCGGCACGGGAATGTTCAAGATTTTGGGCAATAAGAAGTAATTTTTGGTTCTTTTTTCTAAAGGCGCCCTTCGGGCGCCTTTAGTGTTATCGCATAAGAAAAAGCCGCCGGTCTTGGAAGAATGTGTTGGTCGGCCTCCTTACCCGAAGTCAAACCCGCCCGCGGGTTGCCGCTTATTCTAATTCTTGACCCGTGGAGTCTTTAGAAAGTCGCCTCCCCTCATTCACTATTTCGTTGTATCTATCTCTAGGAATCAGGTTTTGAATAAGATTCGTCGCTTTTTCCATGGCAAGGGCAGCTTCTCTAGGTTTATCCTCCCGACTCGCCATATCCAACAGGCCATATATTTTCAATCGCTTGTCCATAGTAAAAACCTTCGTAGTAGGCACATTATTTTGTACCTCACGTTTAAAGATGCCCGCAATGTGTTGCCTAATCTCGTGGGGTAACTTACGGCGTTCCAATTTTTCCATCATAGTTTTTCCGTCTTATTTAATCCGGCATCGTTATTGGGTCAACTGCATGATAGACCTCCCTACCCGCTTTGTAAACAAATTGATTGATAATGCAATGCCCTAAAATACTTACTGGATGCGTAGCTATATTGACACCATTCCATTCATCTGATAATGTTCGTATATACGAACATTATGACAACTAAACCGCTAAGCGCGACACGGGAGGATTATCTGCGCGCTATCCACCGGTTACAGGAGGATAACGCCGGTCTTGCATCCACCACCGAGACGGCTCGGTACTTGCATTTGAGCAAGTCCACCGTTTCGGAACGGTTGAAAGAGCTTATGCGCGCCGGTCTTGTTGTCCCCGACAAATACTCGGCAATCAGGTTGACCGCACGCGGCCGCAAGCTCGCGCAATCAATCACGTTTAAACACCGAATTTTAGAGGTTTTTTTACATTCCACTCTCAAAATCCCTAGCTCAAAAGTGCACGCGGAGGCGCACCGGCTTGAACACGGAATAAGCGACGAAGTCGCTAAAAAACTGCATCGCTTTTTGGGAAACCCGAAGAAAGACCCGCATGGGATGAAGATTCCCACTATCTAACTAATATCATCCCTAATTAACCCATGCACATTTTTACACCCGTCTTTGCGAGCGAGGCGAAGCAAACCAGGAGTTTTGTGGCTTACACTCTGGATTGCTTCGTCATTCGTCGTTCCTCCTCATTCCTCGCAATGACGACAGGTTAATTGGAGATGGTATAACATGACCGCAGGCGCATTCATAGAGGAGGAGCGAAAGAGTCTGTCGGAGTCTCACAGCTCTATCCCCATTCCCGCTGGCGCTTCTTTCTTGCGGAAGCTATTGGCATTCTCCGGCCCGGGATATCTTGTGGCCGTCGGTTACATGGATCCCGGCAACTGGGCAACCGACCTCGCGGGGGGCGCCAAGTTCGGCTATTCCCTGCTTTTCGTCATTCTTATATCAAACATTGTGGCGATAATCCTCCAGCACTTGGCGCTGAAGCTCGGCATCGCCACCGGCAAGGATTTGGCGCAGGCGTGCCGAGACAATTATCCGAAGCCCGTGCGATGGGCGCTGTGGCTCATGGCGGAAATCATGATAATCGCCTGCGACCTCGCGGAAGTCATCGGCTCCGCCATCGCGCTCAATCTCCTTTTCCACATCCCCCTTGCCATCGGCGTCGTCATCACGGCGGCGGATGTGCTTCTGATTTTGATGCTCCAGAAAAAAGGATTCCGATATTTGGAAGCCATTATTATTGCGCTCATCGGAACGATAATGCTCGCGTTCGGTTTGGAGCTTTTGCTTTCGCGGCCGGAAATCGCTTCCCTTCTCGCGGGTTTCATTCCGACTGCCGCAATTTTCAGCGACAAGGAGATGCTGTATATAGCGCTCGGAATCATCGGTGCGACGGTGATGCCGCACAATTTGTTCCTGCACTCTTCCGTTGTTCAGACGCGCGCGTATGAGCGCGACCTCGCCGGCAAAAAGGAGGCCGTCAAATTCGCGACCATTGATACGGTAATCGCTCTCATGGGGGCTTTCTTCGTGAACGCGGCAATCCTCATAATGTCGGCGTCGGTCTTCCATTTCTCCGGATATTCTGATGTCGCGGATATTGACAAAGCGTACGAGCTTTTGACTCCGCTTCTTGGCACCTCCCTTGCAAGCATCGTGTTCGCCTTGGCGCTGCTTGCTTCCGGGCAGAATTCCACGCTCACGGGAACGCTGACGGGGCAGATAATCATGGAAGGATTCCTTAATCTAAGAATGGTCGCATGGCTCCGCAGGATAATCACACGATTGCTCGCGATAATTCCGGCGCTCGCCGTTATTCTATTTTTCCAAGATTTCGGCGTCGGCAAACTCCTTATTTTGAGCCAAGTTGTCTTGAGCATTCAGTTGCCGTTCGCCGTCGTTCCGCTCGTTATGTTTACGAGCGACAAAAAGGAAATGGGCGACTTCACGAACAGGCTGTGGCTCAAAATAACCGCGTATGTGATAGCGCTGTGTATCGTCGTTTTAAACATGTGGCTGATTTACAATTTGTTCTTTGGGTGAACAAGCGGTAACGCCGGGAGAACACAAACAGGCCGCCCTCCGGAGGAGGGCGGCCTGTTATGTAAAAACAAAGACCTATTACCTTATACTGCTGCACCCGAACCGCAGTCTTTGCAGTTCTGTTTGTGCTTTACAACCTCGTAGACTGCAGCAACTCCAACGAGGACATAGACTAGCCATTCAACCACCGGCCATGAGCCAAGAATTAAGTTGACTACGTTCCAGTTGCCCCCCAAAAAGCCCCCGAGCCCGGTGAGACCCCAGTTCAAACCTCCAACGATGAGGAGAATGAACGCGACCACGTGTAATTTCATAGTGTGATAAATATTATAAATTAGTAAGTCGACCAATTTCGTTCTGAAAGTATGAGTCAAAATGCAGGCGAGCGCCACAGAGTTATCCACCACCTCTTTTTATGCCCTAAAAACAGGCGAAAAATGCTGAAAATCACTTTTCAAACACGCTCGCGTATCAGGAACGGGTTTTTCTTTCCGCATCTTTCATTTTGAGAAATTCCGCTTTAAAGACACGCTCGCGTAATGCTGATGTAGAAAAAGAATGCCCGCGCGAGTTGAAATATGTCTCCACCCCCAACTCGTGCCCCGTGAATGGTTTCCCCTTCCAGTCACTGCCGATGATACGGATGTCCGGCTTCAGCTTTACAAACAAGTCATGCAGGTCCTTCTCGGAATGATATATGACAATTTCATCTATGTACCGGATTCCCTCAAGGATTGTTTTTCTTTCTTCCAACGACATCACCGGTTTGTTCTTTTTCTTCCCGCGATAGTTGGGCGGGGTGTCGGAGGGGTCGTCTTGGAGCGCGACGATGAGGTAATCGCACACCGTCTTTGCCTCCTTGAACACCAGCATGTGTCCGGCATGGCAGAGATCAAATGTTCCGGCAGTTATGCCCACCTTTTTCCCGTCTTTCATTGAGGAGTAGGATAGCACGACGCGGGCTTCTCCCGCCACTGCCGCAGCGTAGTACCCCCATCAACCCACGAGGTTTCACCTCGTGGGTTGATGCTCCTGTGTTTGCGCACATTTCGCTTGCATGGAATACTGTCGGTATGGGAACGGAATACATATTGATTGGGATAGTCCTTTTCTATCTCCTTATTTCAATCCGCATTCTGCGGCAATACGAGCGCGGCGTGGTGTTCCTGCTCGGTAAATTCACAGGGGTGCGCGAGCCGGGATTGACGTTCATTTTCGTGCCCATCCAACAAATGACGCGCGTATCCCTGCGCACCGTAACCATGCAAATCGCCTCGCAGAAAATAATCACCAGGGATAACGTATCAATAGATATCGCCGCCGTCGCCTACTACCGCGTTACAGACCCGGAGAAAGCCGTCATAGCGATAGAAGATGTATACAATGCCACAAATCAGATATCTCAAACGACGGTGCGCAATGTGGTCGGCCAATTCAGCTTAGACCAGCTTCTTGCTGAAACATCAAAAATCAACGAGCAGATAAAAAATGTCATAGACGCGCATACGGCGCCGTGGGGCGCACAGGTCACGGCGGTTGAAATCAAGGATATCGCGCTCCCCGACAACATGCAGAGAGCAATGGCAAAAGAAGCAGAGGCTGAAAGAGAGCGACGCGCGAAAATCGTCGCCGCACAAGGCGAGTTCCAAGCGGCCGTCAAATTGGGCGAAGCCGCGGATATTATCACCAAGCATCCGGTGGCGCTTCAATTGCGCACTCTTCAGACCATGGCGGAAATATCCATTGAAAAGAATTCAACCATCATCTTCCCTGCCCAATTCATGACGACAGTTAAGGAGGCAATTTCTTTGCTTAAAAAGGACTCCGCTTCAAAGTAGGAAGAAATGATTGATAGATTAGGAATGCATAAAGAAAGGATCCAACCCATAGTTGGGTCCGAGAGGTTCGGCTTGACTGAAGCGGATGTAGTCCAAACAACTGCAGAGTTGCGATTAGAAATCGCCTCTATAAGGGATATTATGGGTGACCCGGATAAAAGATTGAGACGTTTTGCTAGAAACTCCTTACCGCAAAAAGAAAAAGAGTTGAGGCTGTTTACCAGTCATACTTCAACAGAGACTCTGGAAACAGTGCGGGGCATCTATCGGAAAGTGACCACTGACGAAAGGGCTGGCAAAAGAAAAGAATCTATTATAACCGGAATCCGATCTGAATTCCCTAATGTATTAGATTATTATTGGCTTCTGCAGAAAAAGACATGGGGTTATAATCTGGGTCAAGGAATAATTGCGGCAGTTGAGGCAGAGGAGTTGCGTGATAGAATCCCCTCATGAAAGCCGCGCTTTTGACCTCATACGCGAAAGACGAGCCCCTTTTGCGGCTCGCGAAAATACTGGCTAAGAACGGCTGGAACATCCTCGGCTCGGCAGGCACCGTGAGTTTCTTGAAAGAAAACGGCGTTCCCTGCAAAGATGTCGCCGATATAGTTGGACCTCCGATTTTGGGACATCGCGTGGTGACACTCTCGCGCGAAATTTACGCAGGATTGCTTGCCGCAACGAAAGAAGATTTTGCCGAACTTGAGCGGCTCCACATTTCAAACATTGATTTAGTGTACGTAAATTTGTATCCCCTGGAAAAAGAAACGCAGAATCCGCAGGCGACGCCAGAAAGCGTTTTGGAAAAGACGGACATCGGCGGGCCGACGCTTCTGCGGGCGGCGGCCAAAGGCCGCCGCCTCGCGCTTTCAAACCCCTCACAAATAGATGTGCTGGAGGCATGGTTCGCAAAAGGTTCCCCTGAAGCCGAGCGCGAGCAATTGGCCTTACAATTTGCGACAGAGGCCGAAAGGCGTGTTGCTGATTACGTTTCCGTATCTGCGGATTATTGGGAGAAAAAAACAGTGTAAGACACTAATGCGATTGCCTGATGTCTGTGAAGCGATATACTGTGTTTATTATTTATCAGTCTAACATTCTCAAATTGTATGCTAGAAGAATCCGGAAGGGGGAAAAGTGCGGATAGGCCCGCACCCTTTAGAGGGTTGCGCGATGTGCCAGTGCCCACGGACAAAAAATTAACGACGATAAGTCATCGCGATAGATCAAAAGATGCATTAGGAAAAATACCGACGGACGATTCCGCGAGAGCCGCCGAAAAAGCGATAAGAAAACTGAAGAAATCTTTACTGAAACCTAGAGCAGAACATTCAAGAGTTATAACTGATGATGAGCTAGAGTACGTCGCTGGAAAAAAGACGGAAGCAGACATCAAGGCACGAGAAGCGCGATTGGATGAAGAATTGTAAAGGAAAACGAATCCTGTCATGCAAGAAGCGAATCTCTACACCATTACCGTCCCGCCCATGATGAAAGCCCTTGATGCGCTTTCAAAACTCTTGGACAAGGCCTCGGTGCACGCGGAATCCAAGAGCACGGAACGACGCCCGGGCTCCGTCCACATGGAGGCCATGCTCAATGACCGACTGATTTTTGACCAATTTAATCTCATTAAACAAGTGCAAATCGCCTGCGATAACGCGAAAGGCGGAGCCGCGCGGCTCGCCGAAGTAGAAGCACCAAAATACGAGGACAATGAGAAAACGGTGCCGGAATTGAAGGCTCGCATTGAGAAAACAATAGCATTTTTGAAGGCAATTGAGCCCAAACAAATTATCGGCAAGGAGGGAATTAAGATTTCACTTCCCTATTTTCCGACAAAATTTATTACCGGCTTTGAGTACGCGACAGAATACCTGCTCCCGAATTTCTACTTCCACATAGTCACCGCCTACTCCATTCTCCGCAAAAACGGCGTGGACATCGGCAAGAAAGACTACATTAACGGCCTCCCTTTGAAGGATTTATAAATTGATGAACGTAGAACCATCAATATTTAAGGCGTACGATATTCGCGGCCTTTATCCAAGTGAGGTAAATGCGGATGTCGCGTATGCCATTGCGCGTGCCTATGCGACGCTCATGCTCGCAGAAGCAAACGGGAAAAGACTTCGCATCGCCGTGGGGAGCGATGCACGGCTTTCCAGCCCGGAGCTCAAGGCCAATTTGATACGAGGTCTCACCGATAGCGGATTGGATGTTGAGGATATCGGCCTCGTTTCCACACCGACGTTTTACTTTTCTGTCGGATATTTCGGATATGACGGAGGTATTCAGGTTTCAGCATCGCATAACCCAAAAGAGTGGAATGGCTTTAAGCTCGCGAGAAAGAACGCCATACCGATGAGTGGAGACAGCGGCATCAAGGCACTGCAGGCGACTATTGAAAGCGAAACATTTGCGCCCCTTGTGCCCGCAGACAAAAAAGGAACAACTGGGAACCGGAATAATAATGTCGTGGAAACAGAGATAAAAGAACAGATGAACATGGCGGCGCCACGCGGATTCTCTATCAAACCATTCAAAATCGCCATTGATCCCGCAAACGGCATGGGCTCGCCTGACATGAAAGCACTGTTCGCCAAACTGCCCTGCACCATTGTATGGATGAACGAAGCTGTAGATGGCACATTCCCGGCCCACCCGGCAGACCCGATGAAAGACGAGAATACGGCTGACCTGCGAAAAAAGATTCTTGCCGAACGATGCGATATGGGAATCGCATCGGACGGGGACGGCGACAGATATTTTATTTTTGACGAGAAAGGAGAGGCCGTTCCGCAAGCAATTTTGCGCGGGCTCATGGCACAAATAGAGCTCCATGAACATCCCGGGGCAACCGTCGTGTACGACGTCCGTCCGGGAAGAGTTACGAAGGAGATGATAGATGAAGTGGGTGGTACACCTGTCGTAGCGCCCGTGGGGCACTCGCTTATCAAGGAGAAAATGATTTTGGAAAACGCGATATTTGGCGGAGAATCATCCGGTCACTATTTCTATAAGCTCCCGTACGGAACATTTGAAGCCCCCGTAGTGCTCATATATAAATTTCTGGCATTTCTTTCGGCCCAGGAAAAACCGCTGTCGGAAGTCGTTGCGCCCTATAAACGCTATGTCAATTCAGGCGAGATAAATAGCCGTCTTGCTGACAGGGATGCCGGCCTTTCCAAGATTGAAGAAATGAAGAAAGTTTATCAGGAAAAGCAAAATACGATTGACGGGCTTACTGTTGAATATCCCGAATTCTGGTTTAACGTCCGTCTCTCTAATACTGAACCCCTTATACGACTCATCGTTGAAGCACGGGATAAGAAAACTATGGAAAACAAGCGCGATGAGTTGCTCGCTCTGATTAAGGCATGATGTGGTAGACTATTTCCCGTGACCACTCCCGCTCTCTCAATAAAGAATCTCAAGAAAACATATGCGAGCGGCACGGTGGCTCTTCAGGGCGTCTCGCTTGAAATTCCCGCCGGAGATTTCTTCGCGCTTTTGGGGCCCAATGGCGCCGGAAAGACAACCGTCATCGGTGTCGTGACAGGGTTGGTAAATAAGACAGGGGGCACC
This sequence comes from bacterium, assembly GCA_030698935.1. Taxonomy (GTDB): domain Bacteria; phylum Patescibacteriota; class Minisyncoccia; order Phycocordibacterales; family UBA2100; genus UBA10103. Next base: position 369 of record JAUYLR010000002.1, on the reverse strand, counting down.
GTCCAAGTGTTCGGCCACGACATAGAAAAGGAAGCGGAAATAGCGCGGGCGCAGATAGGCGTGGTGCCTCAAGAAATCAATTTTAATCCTTTTGAAAAATGCATAGACGTGGTTGTGAATCAAGGCGGTTACTACGGCATTCCGCGCAGTGCCGCAATTCCCTATGCAGAACAATTATTGAAAGACCTCGGAATTGCCGACAAGAGAAACCAAACAGGATGGTCGCTTTCAGGTGGGATGAAGCGCCGGCTTTTGATAGCTCGCGCACTTATTCACAAACCGAAGTTCCTAATATTGGACGAACCCACGGCTGGTGTGGACGTAGAACTCCGTCGCGAGATGTGGACGTATCTCAAAACTCTTACTGAA
>JAUYLR010000001.1 GCA_030698935.1 bacterium | reverse complement strand
AAACACGTTTTTCCCCGGTGAAAGCCTGCCGGGAATAGAGACGCAACGGACTGCGTAAAGTACTGATATGAATCCCGTTAGAGGCCGCGGAAGACAAACTTTCTTTTCATTGCGTATGTGCCGCATATTGACCGGGTCGATTATCAGAAAGCAATTTAGCACGGGAAGCTTTGCTTCCTGCCTGCCCGCCAAAGCCAGAGCGGGGTAAATGGTATGGAAATAAACGTGAAATATTTATTAATTAATCAAGGTCGTCACCACCGCGCTTTCAGGCGATGGCAGGCGGGCCTCTAACGGGATTCATATCAGTACTTTACGCAGTCCGTTGCGTCTCTATTCCCGGCAGGCTTTCACCGGGGAAAAACGTGTTTTGCACAATCCGCAGAATTCCCCAAATACTCACCATCACGAAGAGTATTATAACGCCCCAGAAAAAGAACGCCTTTTTCTTCTCAATGTTTTCTTCGCTCCCGAACTGTATGATATTTGAACTCATGCCATAAAAATAAACCGCGAGCGCGAGGGCGATGAGAACCGCCACCGCGTTATTCATGAGCGACACGAGCAGATTTACGAGGTCGCCGTATGTGCCGACGGCCCCGCCGGCGGCTGACGCAATAGCCGGTAACGTCATAACGGACACGATGCCCAACAATCTGATACGGACTACTTTCATGAGTGTGAGTTTGACATGTATCGGATTTCCGGTCGTGAGCTATGCGTTGTTTTGTCCTATTCCCGGAACCACGTTTTGATTAGGGCTCGGTCCGACGAGTTGCGAGACCGTTCCCGCAATCAATGTCGCAAGCACCCATGCGCCCATGATGAGGAGGGCGCCAATGACCACCCACATAAAATTCTTGCGCGCTTCGCCAAGCGCAGTGGGGTTTCCCTGCGCCGAAATGAATTTGAATCCCGCAATGACGAAAAACAGGACGATGATGGGGAGGGCTATCAGCACGACAACCTGAAGAAATCCCGCAATGAATGTCGGAATGTCGGAAAATTGAGCGTTGAGCGGGTTGCAGAGCGCAGAGTCGCAATTCGTTGCCGCATGAGCCGCGGCAGCCCCTGCAAGAATGAGTACAGCAGAAGCCGACGAAATCCACACGCCTGTCTTTCTGATAATGTTCATCCCGTTAGAAGCCCGCCTGCCATCGCCTAAAGCTGCGATGGTGACAAACTTGATTATTTAATAAGTTCATAGCGCTTGTTTATTGAGCCGCTTCCACTGCGCTGGCCTTGGCGGGCAGGTAGGAAGCTTGCGCTTCCGACCTGAAAGTTATTGCTTGTAAGCCTACGACCGATGTAAAACATATATAAACTGTATCACAGTCTGAACTTCCGCGACTTCTAACGGGATTCATAGTGCCGTAATCTGACTTAGTTCCTGATTGGCGCGCTGAATTGCGTCCGTGAGACTGAAAGACCCGCTGGTAATATTTTCAATCATAGCCTGTAATATGGCGGATGTCTTCTTGGGGTCCGGGTCAAACCACGAGCGCGAAATGAGCGCCTCCCGTTTGTACAGGTCGTTTGTTCCGGTCGCCGGCAGCGCAAGCACATCGCGCAACACGCTGGGGACGCCGAGAACTGTTCCGAGGTTTCTGCCCATGCCGGATGCGGGAGACCCGAACTGTAGCGCCACCCTCAGAGCGCCGAGCTGATTCTTGGTCGTGCGCGAAATTGAAATACCGTACACATGGGCCGTGTTCGCCACGCTGGCGCTGTCGGCAAATTGCGGCAATGCCGCAACGGCGAAATTGAGATTCGGATTCATACGCGCGATTTCCGGCCCTTCGCTCGCAAAGCCGATATACAGCGCCGTGTCGCCGGCGGCGAATGCCTTACGCGACTCCGGCATAGACCTGCTCCATGAGTAATGGGGACTGGAAGGATTTGAAAATTGCGTGTAATAACGCAAGGCGCTTTCCGGCGTTTGCCCCGAGGCGTTGGCTCCCGGCGTAAGTCCCGGCACGAGGTGTCCGGTATTGTCCGGAGTCATTATCGCTCCGCCCGCCTGAAGAATAAGCACGCTTAGCATATCCTTGGCGTTGGTTATGTTTGTATACTCTCCGAGCGCTATCGCGCTTTTCTTAATTGCACCGCCGTCATCGCGCTGCTGCAACGGTTCCGCCATAGACTCTACTTCAGTCCACGTGGCCGGCGGTTTTGCGTAACCGGCGGCGCTCAAGGTGTCTTTGTTCCAATAGAGTACGAGCGGGTCTGCCGAGAGCGGAACGCCGAGTGCGCCGTTTACTCCCAGGAAAACGCGGGCGGCGTCAATGAACAGAGCATTAAACTGCGCGGGCGGCAGAGATTCCACGGGTACCGGAATTATCCGCCCCGCATTACGGAGCAGATAGTCCTGCCGCAAAATAAACAAATCGGGGCCGGAGCCGTCTGCGAGCGCGTTCACGAGCTCGGATTCGTATGTCGTCGCGTCTTTTTGGACATACGTGACCTGTTGCAAGTCTTGGTTCGTTGCGGCGGCCTCCTGCAGGACTGCGTCCATTGCTTTTGAATCAATATCGCCCCATATGAGAACCTCGCCGACGCTCGTGCTGTCGTTGCCGGAGCTTGCGAAGGCAAAAATCAACACTCCCGCAACGCCGAGCACGCCGAATATAATGAGCAGAATGATTTGGAAAATAGATAATTTGTTCATGACGAAGTTCCAATCTGCGAATAATCCGAATGATATGAATAGCTACAAATACCCACTTTGATTATTTGTAGACATTTGTAGATTGGCATACATTCGTAGATTTGCGCATTATTTTTTGCGAAATACAAGGCCGTAATGGTGCGAGCCGGCGGGAAATTCACGAACATGTTCAAAACCACAGGATAGGGCGAGCGACTCGGTTGCCTCTTTTGTGACGACATCAACTTCCTGCGGACCCATACCGCCGAATGAATCGCTCCAGTCAATTATAACAAGCCGGCCGGATGGTTTGAGCACGCGCCGCGCCTCCGCGAGCACGGCGTTTTTGTCGTTAATTTGGAACAGAAGGTTGGAAATGAGAACTACGTCAAGCGCCCCATCCGCGATTTTCGCGGCACCGGCATATTCCAAGTCGCCCCAAATTATCTCCACATTCTTGTATCCCCGCTTGTGCGCCTCATTCTTCGTTTTGCGCAAAAGGTCTCTCTGCACGTCTATCGCATACACATGTCCGCTGTTTGTCAGTGACTCGGCGATGGCAAGCGTATAGGCCCCGCCGCCGGAGCCGAAATCGGCAACCTTCATGCCGGGAGTTATGCCGAGCGCCCCGACATTGCGCGCGGGATGCGCAAATGGAGAATGAGTAACTTTAACAGCGACCGTTTTGGCGGTTTGCATCCACTACAGTATATAACGATTAAAATCGCACATGTGCCCCACAAAGATAAGGTGGGGAAACCCCGTTAGAAGTCAGGGACTATGCAAACATCCTACGAAACAACAGAGATGCTAATGATATCTCCTTTGTATGTTGGATATGTAAAAGAGAATTCTTCGAATTATCTTTTACGCCTGACTTCTAACGGGGGAAACCGGTAGAATCAACCGCGCGGCTTCTCCGGATCTGATTTTTGTGTTTGTTTCTCGGTTCGTCTTTTCCCCACCCAAGCGAGGACTGCGGGTGAAAAAGGGCTCGCACTTCCTGACAATAAGTTTTCCACAGCTGTCTTCGAAAGAGTCATAGCAGGTGACCCGTGCTCACTTCCGGATATATCCTCCACGGTCATCCCCTCCGCGGCTCTCCCCATGACGGAGAGCACCGCTCCCAGCGGCACTATATATGTATGTTCATCATCAACCGGATGTAGGAGAGGTATCCGGTTGGTCTTGAAGATATGCTCAACATCCACCCCCGGACACTGCGCCATCCAGTCTAGCGCCCCGGCTAATTCGGGAAAATCACCGGGATGTTTTAGCGGATACAACAGTCTGTCCCTTTCGGTCTTTTTTATAAATGAATTAAATGTGGCCGAAAGGTGCAGCGGTTTGTTGGCACCATAATCAGAGGCCTCCTTCGCGTCCGCGATGTTCATTCCAAGTAACATGAGAACGGCACACTTTATTTCCTCCGGGCGCACTTCGTCTGATGTGCCCGCTCCCGTGAAAGGTCCCCCACGGGTAATTGTTTCATCAGGCCCGATGATTTTAAAACGCCTTAATAGTGCGGTACATACAGGTTTGATAGCATCTCCTTTTGCCCGCGCGAGCATTGCAACCGGTTTTGGCATGTACGTTGTGGCCCGCTTGTTGCTGCTATGCACAGCAAAGCTCTTGTCGGGTTCGTACCCGTACAGCTCCTTGTCGGTGAGTTTCGCGACGGCTTCCGGTCCGTACTCAATCCTTTGCGGAAGAGTTTGCCGCATCGCCCCGAGTTTTCCTCCCGTGTCAGCCATGCCTGCTATTCTACCGCATCTTCATCAGCCGGAAAGACGACAAACGACGCAACTTTGTCGTTCTCGCGGAGTTTCATCACGCGGACGCCCTGCGTTGCGCGGCTCAACGTAGAAATCTCATCAAGGCCCGTGCGTATCGCGGTGCCCTTTTGAGAAATCGCCACCAATTCACCGCCTGATTTGCCTCCTGTCACTACTGCCGCGCCCACAAGCTGTTTGGTCTTGGCTGTAATAGACATCGTTTTGATTCCGGAACCGCCGCGGCCCTGCGTTTTGTATTCAGACAGTTTGGTCTTCTTTCCATAACCTGTTGAAGAAAGCACGAGGAGTTCGGCGCTCTTGGAAGACGCAGGCACAATGTCGGAACCGACGACAAAATCTCCCGCACCAATTTTGATGCCCCGCACCCCGCCTGCCTGCCTGCCCATTTCGCGCACATCGGATTCCGCGAACCTGATTGATTGCCCCTTTGAGGTCGTCAATATAATATCATCCCCCTTGCGCGCGAACCGCGCGCAGATAAGCGCGTCTCCTTTATCCAGCGTGATTGAAATGAGCCCGCTCCGGCGCACGTCGCGGAACTTGTCGGCGGCCACTTTCTTAATCGTGCCGTTCTTTGTTGCGAGCACCAAGGAAAGACCCTCGCTCGCCTTTATTTCCTTCGGCATCGCCAAAACGGAGGTGACGGTTTCCCCCTGCTCAAGCGAGAGGAAGTTCATGATTGATTTTCCTTTCGTGGCGCGCTTTCCTTCCGGAAGGTCGTACATCTTCAGCTGGTACGCTTTTCCGCGGTCGGAGAAAAAGAGAATGTCGTTGTGCGCGCTCGCGGTCAAGAACTGCGTTACAAAATCCTCCTCTTTCGTATCCAAATCCATGACGCCGACGCCGCCGCGCTTCTGCCGGCGGTACTCGTTCGGGTTCGTGCGCTTGATGTATCCGCCCTGCGTAAGCACCAAGACGCTGTCTTCGTCGGCCACCAAATCTTCCGCCGAGAGAATAGTCGCCGCGCGCTTCACGATTTTTGTGCGCCGCAGGTCTCCGTATTTCTCTATGACCTCGCGTATTTCTTTCGTAATCACTTCCATCAACTTTTTCGTGCTCTTGAGGAGCGCAAGCAGATGCTCAATAAGCGCCTGCACCTCTTTCAATTCGTCTTCTATTTTCTTGCGCTCCAGTCCCGCGAGTTTCTGCAGGCGCATTTCAAGAATCGCGTTCGCCTGCAACTCGGAGAATTTAAACGTCTTCATCAAGGCGAGGCGCGCCGCATCCACGTCCGCGCTCTTCTTGATGAGCTTGATGATTTCGTCAATGTGGTCCAGCGCTTTTGAGAGCCCCAGCAGAATGTGTTCGCGCGCCTGCGCCTGTTTCAAATCAAATTTCGCCCTGCGCGTCACCACTTCTTTGCGGTGCAGAACGAAGTACTCAATAAGCGCTTTGAGGGAAAGCGTCTGCGGGACGCCGTCCACAAGCGCCACGACATTGTAGTGGAACGTTTCCTCAAGCTGGGTGTGTTTGTACAAATAGTTGAGGACGGTCTGCGGATGGGCGTTGCCCTTAAGCTCAATCACGACGCGGATATCCTTGGTGGATTCGTCTCGGATGTCCCGTATGCCCTCAATTTTCTTTTCGTGCACGAGGTCGGCGATTTTAGTGAGGAGGTCGGATTTGTTGACGCGGAAGGGGATTGAGGTCACAACGATTTGATAGTCGCCCTTTTTGCCCTCTGTGATTTCCGCATTTCCGCGCACCACGACGCCGCCGCGCCCCGTGGCATACGCGTGCGCGATGTCTTTTTCATTAAACGCGATGCACCCCGTCGGGAAATCGGGACCCTGTACGAATTTCATTAAATCGTCGGTCGTCGCGTCGGGGTCTTCTATTAAATGTATGGCCGCCTCGCAGACTTCGCGGATGTTATGCGGGGGAATGTTGGTCGCCATACCGACGGCGATGCCGAGCGTTCCGTTCACAAGAAGATTGGGAAACGCGGCAGGCAGGACAGATGGTTCTTTTTTTGTGTTGTCGTAGTTCGGAAGGAAATCCACCGTGTCTCTGTCAATGTCGTTCATCATCAAGGACGCGAGCTTGGACATCTTCGCCTCCGTGTACCGGTAGGCCGCCGCCGAGTCGCCGTCAATTGAATTGTGTACGAAAATCCCCGCCGATAATGCAAAGTTATGCGTTTCTGGAACCGTTAAGTCGTAGACGTCCTCGCGCTCTTGTAGGAATTCCACTCGCAAGACTTTGTGATTGCCGTTAATTTCCGCAGGAATTCTTTCCACGTTTCCCGAATAGTACTTCGACACTCCAGTCTTCCACATGGTTGCTCGGCCATACGGATAGACGCGCAGGCGCGTCTCCTCATATGCACGCTCGGTCAACTTCTTTCCATCCGATAAAACCCGTTTGCACACAGCATCAAATTTCAACTTCCCGGTCTTGTTCGTTGTGTGATTTTTATTTCCCTTCACGATTTTCTCGTGCATGAATTGCTGATATGCGGGATATTTCCAAAGTCGGGTAAGAGTGCGCGTTGCGCGCTTGCTAAACTCCTCTCGTTTTTCCGGGTGCTTTCTAATATATTCCTTGTTCATCTCACTCAGGAATTTCCGCATATGTTCCCGATACTCCTCATTCTGCCAGTTTTCAGTATTTCGCCTTGAAATTCGCTTGGCATATGCGTCGCGATTTTTGGCGTCAGACCAGAAAGCTTCCCTGCCCTCTGCAATTTTCTTCACATATTCAGGGTCGTTCTTGTGTCGTTCTCCGGCAAGAGCGGAGTGCAGACGCCAGTGCGCAAGCCATTGCATCCTCTGTATGTTGTCGGGGCTGTTGTTTAATTTGTTGAAATCTGCATGATGTCGCACACGACCGGCAGATGTTTTGTAAACGTTGTGCTCAATATTGTATGCGTCCGCAATATGGTGTACGAACTCCCACTTTTTTTGGAGCGGCTGCAACACCATCTCATAACCTTTCATGTCTGTAAGCGGGACATCTGCCGAAGTTGATGCGCGTGTATACAGCGGCATCAGTGACGTGCCGGGCACGAGATTCTGCGCCTCTACATAAGTTTGGTCTTTCAATAAGAATTTATGGTTTAGCGTACAGCGGATACTTTCTTCGGAATCGAGGACGACTTTCATAATTTCAGCTCCCCGTTTCGTTCGGCGCGGCTTTTCAATGGGCGCAATCGCAACGCGCCCTTCGGCGGTAATCGTAAACGTATAGTTTTTCTTTCCCTTTGCATCCTCTGCGATTAATTCGCCAAACGTGAGATTGCGGCCGTCTGCGAGCCGGACTTTCGTGTCTTTCGTAAAACAACCGAAATTTCCTTGCCCGATGATGAGCGGATAGCGCATCGTAAAATCTTGCGCCATCTTTACCATGGAATCGTAAACGGCAACGTCGCCGTGCGGATGGTATTTTCCTATCACGTCTCCAACGACCGTCGCCGACTTGCGCGTCTTTGCTCCTGCGGAAAGTCCCGCTTCCTGCATCGCGTATAAAATCCTCCGGTGCACCGGCTTTAATCCGTCGCGCACATCGGGGAGCGCGCGCGCCGTGATGACGGACATCGCATAGTCAAGATACGACTCGCGCATTTCCGTCGTGATGCTTCTGGTTATTATGCCGGCCCCCGCTCGTGCGGGGATTTCTCCGCCAGAGGCGCCTTGCCCGCCTCTGGCTGGGGACCCGCCTTTGGCGGGTTGCTTTCCTTCATTCTTACGAGCCATATTTGTTCAATTCTATCATAAATAACGAGCTATTTCCAATCCATTTAGACTTTTCAGTTAGGGATATTAGCGACCGTTTTTCGGCCCAGATTTCTCCCCAGAGTCGCGCAATTGCACCCGTTTTTCTTGGGTCGGTTCCCAGTCTACTGGTGTGACGTGTCCATCATTACGTAAATAAGAAAAACTCCTCGGAAGCGGGCCATTTTTTAAGACACTCTTTGCATACTCTATCCTCTTCTTAATTAGCTCTAACGCTTCCGGCTCGGAACATGTTCTTCGCAGATACCGTAATGTGAGCGGATCAGTTTGTAAATGATTA
>JAUYLR010000091.1 GCA_030698935.1 bacterium | reverse complement strand
TAATCGTCGCGGCCCTCCTCTCTTTTGCGGTTGCCGGCAGATATGCCCTGCACGCTCCGACAGCCGACAGCTATATCTGGCCGGCGAAGCCGCGGCTTGCGACGATTATATTCGGCGGGGATATGATATTTGACCGCTCCGTTCGCAGAGTCATTGATGTCAAAGGAGGTGATTTTATTTTCTCCTGCATTGACGGGGTTCTGGAAGATGCCGACCTCGTGGTTGCGAATCTGGAGGGGCCGATAACGGAGTACGCGTCTGTGAGCGCGTCGTCCACTCCCGGCGATGAATTCAATTACACGTTTACGTTTCCGCCCTCAACGGCCGAGCTGCTCTATGAGCATAACATCCGCATGGTGAATCTCGGAAACAATCACATTTTGAATTTTGGATGGGAGGGTGCGCGGTCTACAACCCGCTATCTGCAGGAAGCGGGCATCACATACTTTGGCCTGCCCGCGGGAGCTTCGGAGCGGGCGGACGGCCCCGCGGAACAAGGAATCGCGGAAGGAACCGTGCGGGGAATCAAACTCGCGTTCATAAACTACAACGAATTTGCTCCCGCAGAACATTCCAACATTCTGCAGAATGTTGGAATGTCGTCAACAACCATTCGGCAGATTCAAGAAGCTCGCGCTAGCGGATATATACCTGTCGTATACACGCATTGGGGAATAGAGTATGCGACTACTTCATCGGCATATTCGCGCGAATTAGCCCATAGTTTTGTTGACGCGGGGGCGGAAATTGTCATCGGCTCGCATCCGCACGTTGTGGAAGAAAGCGAGACGTACCGGGGGAAGCGCATCTACTACTCGCTGGGCAATTTCATTTTTGACCAGTATTTCAACGAGGACGTGCAGCACGGGCTTCTGATTCAGGTTACGTTCGGGCAGGGCGGCGTTCTCTCGGTCAGGGAAATTCCGGTAGAACTCAAGCGTGACCGCAGAACGTGTCCGGTTGAATAATGCCTGTTTTTAAAGTATTCTCTACAAACTAGAAGCCCTGCCTGCCGTCAGGCAGGTAGCGACTAGAATCTAATTTTATTACCAGATCGTCTAATGGTAGGCCCCCGATTTGTCTAAACTTGTTTAGTTACAAATCGCAGTGCAGTTGAGTGAAGCGAGACGGCAGTCCGCAACATGCGTGGTTACGGCAGAAAAGTATAATGAGGATGTTTCCGACAAAACATTGCCAGATCGTCTAATGGTAGGACCTCAGACTCTGAATCTGAGTATCTTGGTTCGAATCCAAGTCTGGCAGCAATGACCCAAAAGCACTGGCTTGTGCCAGGATTTTTGGGCATACTGTTCCGAGGACTAGGATTCGAACCGCGGGCCGCCGCTCCCGAAGAGGGAGCAAAGGTTTCTAGTTGCAGTAGCAACTAGAGGCGAATCCAAGTCTGGCAGCCCGAATAAAACTCGCCTATGGACATTGAACAGCGGATACAAAAAATAGAGGAGCGGAATATCCGCGTGGAGGCGGAAAAGGCTTGGGAAACCAGCGTTTTTCGCGTTTGTTCAATTATGCTCGTCACATACGTGGTCGCCTGCGGAGTTCTTTTTGTCATCGGCAACGACAACCCTTGGAGAAACGCATTCATACCCGTCATAGGATACTTCCTGTCCACGCAGTCGCTTCCCTTCATAAAACGCTTCTGGATTAATCGCCACCTTGGAGGGCAGTCAAAATAGTTCTCGCAGTTCGGATGTCAAGAAAATATGGCGGGGCGGCCTTTTTCTTATGCTAGTGTTTTGCCTGCCCGCCTCTGGCGGGCAAAAGACTGGAATAAGGAATGGGAATGCTCTCAATTCATGCCCTGTTCATGTGGCCAGCCCACAATGGCTGGATGCATTCGGAATCAGAAGTTACCTATACGCTGGAGTGCTATCGCGCCTGCACCGAAACAATACAACACTGTCTGAAAATGGGCGGGGAGCATGTGGAGCAAAAGCACCTCAACCTCATGATGGACTGCGCGAAGGCGTGCCTCACGGCGGCGGATTTTTTCATGCGCGACTCCGAGTATCGCGATAAGATGGGCGCGTTGTGCGCCGAGGTTTGCGACGCGTGCGCTAAAAGTTGCGACGCTTTGGACGGCGAAGAAATGAAGCGTTGCGTAAAAGCGTGCAGAGATTGCGCCGCCGCGTGCAGAGGCATGGGGGAATAAAGGTTCCTCTTAGCGGCGCGTAAGTTCCCCAATATAAAAAATTGTGGGATGATTGGTGGCATGGTGAAGACGGAATCGCTGATGCGGCTGCAAAAAGGGGATACGGCGCCGGATTTTACGTTGCCGGGCATTGATGGGCGCGCCACCTCTCTTAATTCGCTTGTCGGCAGGGATGGACTCTTTGTCCTCTTCATGTGCAATCACTGTCCGTATGTGAAAGTGCGGATTGGGGAAGTGGTCGCGCTCCACAAGGAGTTCGGCCTGCCTGCCGAAGCTTCAGCGCAGGCAGGGGAGAAAATCGCATTTGTCGGCATCAACTCAAGCGATCCGGAATATCCGGGCGAGGGAATGGAGAACATGAAAGCGTTCGCAAAAGAGCGCGGCATCGCCTTTCCGTACCTGCTTGATGAGGATGGAAGTGCGGCGCGCGCGTATGGCGCTACATGCACGCCCGACCCGTTTCTCTTTGACAGGGACGGAAGATTGGTATTTCACGGGCGCATTACCGATGCCTTGGAACCGCAAGAGGAAGTGAAAGAACGCACCATGCGCGACAGTATGCAAAGACTCCTCGCGGGCGAGCCGATACGTCCATGGTTCAATCCGTCGCTCGGCTGTTCCATAAAATTCAAGGGATAGAGGTTCCGCCGTGGTTTGTAGTATCATGAAGCCATGATTCACGCGCACGATGAGTGGCATGCGAGCGGAGGCGGCACACAGCTAAACTGGCTCCGGGCGGCCGTTCTTGGAGCGAACGACGGCATCGTTTCCGTGGCCGCGATAGTGGTGGGCGTTGCAGGCGCATCTAATTCCTTGAGCATTATTCTCACGGCCGGTGTCGCGGGGCTCGTTGCCGGTGCCTTATCAATGGCGGTCGGAGAGTACGTCTCGGTGAGCACGCAGAGGGACACTGAGAAAGCGCTCCTTGAACAAGAACGCGAGGAACTTCGGGATGAGCCGGAAGAAGAACTCGCCGAACTCGGGGAGATTTACGAAAAGAAAGGCCTCTCGCGCGCGACCGCGCGCGCGGTAGCGGCGGAACTCACCGCGCATGACGCGTTCGCCGCGCATGCAGAAGCGGAACTGCGCATCAATCCCGAGCAATTGACCAATCCCTGGCACGCCTCGTGGGCATCCGGACTCGCCTTTTTTTCGGGCGCCGTCATCCCCCTCATTGCGATTTCTCTGCCTCCTGCCTTTTTGCGCATTCCTATCACGTTCGCGGCGGCCCTGGTCGCGCTCATTGTGACCGGTGCCTTGAGTGCCCACGCCGGCGGCGCCAGCAAGCGGACAGCGACGATACGCGTCGTCGCGGGCGGCATTCTCGCGATGGCGATTACCTTCGGCATCGGAACACTCTTCGGCGGGATAGGGATTTAAAGCCCTTGAAGGATGCGGCAAATCTGTTGCAGGGGGTACCCCTTTCCGGTCACATCTTCATTTCAAAGACAGTTGAAACGTGAGATACTGCGGATATGGACACGATTGCGGGCTTTTTGGGTACGGTGGTCTCATTTCTGTATGCGTTCCTCGTGATGATACTCGGCTTTTTTGTCGGCATGTTCTCGCTCATGTTGCACTTCGTGCGAAGTCTTTTTAGCTTCCTCTAGAACATGTGCATTTCTTTTTCAGTATGGAGTCATTGCGAGCGAGGCGAAGCAAACCGGAGAGAGTCTCGTATGCCCTAGATTGCTTCGCTCCGCTCGCAAAGACGG
>JAUYLR010000087.1 GCA_030698935.1 bacterium | reverse complement strand
GAGAGCGCGCGCGTTTTTGCGAAGGCGGGAAAAGCAGTGGGACATGCGGGATTATTCTCCACCGCTCCCGGTATCCTTGCATTTCTTGAGGCGCTCCTGCGGGGCAAGTATCCGCATATTGCGAACGGAGCGCAAAAAGGCTTGGGTTGGGAACTCAACCAGCCGTTCATGGGGAAGTACGCGGGACCGCATACATTCGGCAAGACCGGATTCACGGGGACAAGCTGCGTGTGCGATATGGAACGCGGCGTGGCCTTCGTCATCCTTTCAAACTGTACGTATCCTGCACGTCCCGCGGACAGAAGCGCCGTTGATGCGTTTCGCGCGGATATTGCGGACATAGTTTTTAAGTCCTAGCATCAGGCTATTTGCCTTTTGCCTTTTGACCTATAAACTGTGCCGATGTGCGGTATTTTCGCGTATACGGGAAATAAAGGTAAGGAGGCCGGGAAAATCCTCCTCAACGGCCTGCTTTCGTTGGAATACCGCGGCTACGACTCCGCGGGAGTCTACATGCCCGAAAGCGGGAGTGTAAAGACCACGGGGGCGGTGGCTGAACTCCGGAGAAAACTGCCGAAAGATTTCAAGGGCACAAGCGGAATTGCCCATCTGCGTTGGGCGACGCACGGGGAGCCCTCGGAGAAGAATGCGCATCCGCATGCGGATTGCGGGGGAGAAATATGGGTCGTGCACAACGGCATCATTGAGAATTTCAAAGAATTGAAAGAAAAACTTTCAAAAGCGGGGCACACGTTTGCATCCGATTCTGATACCGAGGTGTTGGCGCATCTTGTTGAGGAACATCTTAAGAACCAGTCTGCCGGAGGCGGTTCCTCCTCCGGAGGAAAGAATTTTGAGAAAGCGGCACTCGCAGCCTTGAACGAAGTGAGAGGGACGTACGGCATCGCCCTGCAATACAAAAGAGAGCCGGACAGAATTATTGCCGCGCGAATGGGTTCTCCCATCGTTTTGGGTTTGGGCGACGGCGAGCATTTTATAGCCTCTGACCCCGCGCCGATACTCCCGCATACGCGCAAGGTGATGTTTTTGGAAGACGGGGAAGTCGCCGTTATCACTCCCGGCAAGCACCGCATCTTCAGGTTGGACTCAACAACAGTGAAGCGGAAAGCGACCGAAATAGATTGGAGCGCGGAGGAAGCGCAGAAAGGCGGTTACGAACATTTTATGCTGAAGGAAATCATGGAGGGGCCGGAGGTTGTGCGCAACACGCTCCGCGGGCGCCTGATTCCCGCGAAGGGTTTCGCCAAATTGGGCGGGCTTGAAAGCGTCACGAAACAACTCCAAAGAATTGACCGCATAATCATCGTGGCGTGCGGTACCGCGTCATACGCGGGGCAGGTCGGCGAATACATGCTTGAGGGGCACGCGCGGATTCCGGTTGAAGTGGAAATCGGTTCGGAATTCCGGTACAGGAAAGCGGTTGTCAACGAGCGCACGGCGGTTATCGGCATTTCGCAATCGGGCGAGACATTAGACACGTTGGAAGCCCTGCGAGAAGGGAAACGGCACGGGGCGCTTACGCTCGGCATTGTAAACACGGTCGGCTCCACCATTGCGCGGGAAACCGATGCGGGCGTCTACAACCACGCAGGCCCCGAGATTAGCGTCGCCTCCACCAAAGCGTTTCTCTCGCAAATGACGGCGCTCGCGCTCCTCACGGTATTTTTGGGGCGTCAGCGCGGCATGACAGAGAAAGAGGGAAGGGAAATTGCGCTCGCGCTCAAAGAGCTTCCGGAAAAAATAGAGAAGATATTGGAACAGCGCGGCGCGATAGAACAGTTGGCGAAAAAATACAGCAAAAACCGCGACTTTCTGTACATCGCGCGCACGTATAATTTTCCGGTTGCCCTTGAAGGCGCGCTCAAGCTGAAGGAGATTTCCTATATTCATGCGGAAGGATGCGCGGCAGGCGAGATGAAGCACGGACCGATTGCCATGATAGACGGGAATTTCCCCACAGTGGCTATCGCGACGAAGGACAGCGTGTACGAAAAGATGATTTCCAATATTCACGAGATAAAGGCGCGCAAGGGTCCCGTCATCGCTATTGCAACCGAGGGCGACAGGGAAATCGCGAAACTCGCCGACGACGTCATCCATGTGCCGAAGACGATGGAAATGCTCTCGCCGATTTTAAACGTGGTGCCTCTCCAGCTTTTCGCGTACTATCTTGCAAAAGAAAAAGGGCTCAATGTTGACCGTCCGCGGAATCTCGCAAAGTCGGTCACCGTTGAGTAAAAGACTACTTGGAGGCTCGGCCTCCAAGTTACGTTGAGAGTGAGAGTGTTGCTTAATATTCACGGTCGTACGCGATAAGCAATATACCGATATATCGGTATATTGCATTCCAGAAACAGATGGAAACACAATGCGGAACGCGCAAAGCAGGGAATACTCCCTAGAGCTTCTCAATCCTTTCCCACGAACGGCCGGCGACACCGAAGTGCCCGTAGGCCGCCGTCTCGCGGAAAATCGGGCGGCGCAAATCCAAGCGTTCAATGATTGCCTGCGGTCTGAAATCAAAATTCTTGGTGACCACAGAGGTCAGGTTCCGGCCCTTCTCGTTGTATGCCTCCACCATCACCGGCTCCGCGCACCCGATGGCGTAAGCGACTGAAACCAGCGCTTTCTTGCCGTATCCGTTCGCAACCAGATTCTTGGCGACGAACCGGCACATGTAGGCCGCCGAACGGTCAACTTTCATCGGCTCCTTTCCGGAGAACGCGCCGCCGCCGTGGGGCACCAGCCCGCCGTAGGTATCAACCTGGATTTTTCTTCCCGTGAGCCCCGCATCCGCCATGAATCCTCCTTGGACGAACCGGCCTGTCGGATTTACCAGTATTTCAATATTTTTCGTGGAACCGAGTACGGGTTTAAACAGGTGCTTGATGAGTTCCTTTCTGATATCTTCCTGCGAGATTTTTTTATCGTGCTGTGTGGAGCAGAGCGCGGTCAGGACTTTTCCCTTTGAAATTGTCACCTGTGTTTTCCCGTCGGGCCGGAGCCACGGCAATGTTTTGTCGCGGCGCAATTTCTCAAGACGCCGTGCGAGCGCGTGCGCCAAGACCACGCCCTGGGGCAGCATCTCTTTTGTTTCATCCGTAGCGTATCCGTACATGATGCCTTGGTCTCCTGCGCCTCCGTTGTCAACCCCCATCGCGATGTCGGGCGATTGCTGGGCGACGCGCACCAACACCTCAAGCTTGTCCGTGTAGCCGATTTCTCTGTACACGCGGCGCGCGATTTTCTCAAAATCAACTTTGGCTTTCGTTTTCACCTCGCCTCCTATCATCAAAGTGCCGTGGCTCCCGAAAACTTCTACGCCAGCTCGGCTGAATGGGTCTTGCTCAAGCATTGCGTCAAGAATCGCGTCTGACATCTGGTCGCAGACCTTGTCGGGGTGCCCGCAGGTTACGCTTTCAACCGTGTATCTTTCAAGTAAATGGAACATGTTAGATTTTATTAGTGAGCAAAGTGAGCTTAGAAAATCTTACACCCAGCACCTTTCGCGAAAGGTGCTGGGTTATTAATCTGTAATTCGCTTCGCTCATAACGGATTAATAACAATCTCCCTTTCGGGAGAGATTACACACAAAATGAA
>JAUYLR010000085.1 GCA_030698935.1 bacterium | reverse complement strand
CGGGTGCTTTGATTGCGAATGACTCGGCGCGATACATCTGCCGGTGGGTTGACTTAGAGGTGAAAGGCAACAGCCCGTGGCTCAAGGATATCAAAACGCTATCCATTCCAATCGCGCATGGTGAAGGAAAATATTACGCACCTGCGGAAACACTGGCGAAGCTAAAAAGCGAAAACGCAATCGTGCTTCGGTACGTGGAAGGCGAGATATCAAAGCATTTAAATCTTTCGGCAAATCCGAACGGCTCGCTCCAGAATATCGCAGGCATCACCGGCTACAACGGCAGGGTCTTGGGGCTCATGCCACACCCCGAACGCGCGGTGCGATTCACACAGCTTCCGCATTGGACGTATCTCCGCGAATCATACTCTCGGCAAAGCCTTGCCTTACCGAGTGAAGGGCCGGGACTGCAAATCTTTAAAAATGCGGTAAACTACTTCTTATGAGCGTTCAACCACTCGTCGGCATCATTATGGGCTCGGATTCAGATTTGCCTGTCATGAAGGATGCGGCGGAGATATTGAAGGAGTTTGGGATTGGAAGCGAGGTGAAGGTTCTCTCGGCGCACCGCACGCCAGACCAAGCGATAGAGTACGCAAAGAGTGCCGAAGCGAACGGGCTCAAAATAATTATTGCCGGCGCCGGAGGCGCCGCGCATTTAGCTGGCGTCACGGCGGGGAACACGGTGCTACCCGTTATCGGTGTGCCGATTTCCAGCAAGGCGCTCAAGGGAATTGATTCGCTTCTTTCTACTGCACAAATGCCGCCGGGAATTCCCGTGGCGACCGTGGCAATCAACGGCGCAAAAAACGCCGGTATTCTTGCCGCGCAAATTATTGCGGAAGGCAGTCCTGAAGTGCGCGAAAAACTGCGCGCCTACAAAAAGCAAATGGAAAAAGATGTGCTTGCAAAGACAGAGAAACTGGGGGAAATCGGATACGAAGAATATCTCAAACAACCCCGTTAGAGGCCGCGGTCACTTCTCAATTAGCTTACGTATGATAAATATGCAACAAATGAAATTAACAACTGACTGCAAAGTATGACAACGCCGCGACCTGCCTCTAACGGGGTGACTGAACACAATGCATATGCAAAAGCCGGCGTTGACGTAGACATTGAGGCGCAGGCCTCGCGCATAATGTATGAGGCGTCCAAACAGACATTTGAAAACCGCGACGGGCGCATCGGGGCGGTCGTTACCCCCTTTGACGATTTCGCGGGATTGAAAATGATTTCAGTTGAGAATCTGCCTCGGGGCAGTTTTTTGTCGGTTGGTTTTGACACCGCCGGAACGAAAGTAGAGATTGCGCAAAGGGTGGGGAAACACGATACCGTCGCCTTTGACCTATTCGCAATGGTCTGCGACGACGCAGTACTCCGCGGCGGTGAGCCGATTTTGGTCGGAACGAATCTGGACATCAAAAGCCTCGGCTCCGATGAAAAATATCTGCCGATAATCCGGGAACTTGCTGTCGGCTACGTTGACGCGGCCCGTGAGGCGAACGTGGCGATTATCAACGGCGAAATTGCGCAAATGGGTACGCTGGTCTGCGGTTGGGGAGAGTTTCCGTATCATTGGGGAGCGGCCTGTGTGTGGGTTGCGCGTAAAGAGAAACTTTTCACGGGGGCGGAGATTAAAAAGGGAGATGCTGTTGTCGTTTTGCGCGAGCATGGTTTCCGCGCGAACGGGTGGTCTCTCGTGCGCAGTGTGTTTGAGAAGGCGCACGGCGAAGAGTGGCACAATTTTAAACACGGTGCCTCCACCCTGGGGCTTCTCGCGCTCACGCCATCAAGAATCTATTCGCGGTTCGTTGTCGGACTGCACGGAGGATTTGAATCGGAGGGCTCGTGTGAGATTCACGGTGTTGCCCACATCACCGGCGGCGGTATTCCTGAAAAGCTGATGCGCGTATTGCGCAGAAGCAAGCTCGGCGCCAACCTGCCCAATCTTTTTGAACCGGCGGAGATAGTTTCTCACTGCCAGAAACTCGGCGGAATTCCCGACAGGGATGCATATCGCGCATGGAACATGGGGCAGGGAATGGCACTTATTACTCCGGAGCCGGATAAGGTCTTGGCAGAAGCAAGGGCGTATGGCATGGAGGCGCAAATCGCAGGGGAGATAACGGGGGAGCCGAATATAACCATCACAAGCAAGGGGATGGAGACTACTGGACAAAGAATGGTATTTGATGTACAATAGCCTATGACTGAAGTTCTCAAAGAAACGAATTTCACCCATCTCGGAACGAAGAAAACAGGGAAGGTGCGCGACATATATATTCAGCCTGAACGGCTGATTCTCGTTACTACAGACCGCCATTCCTCATTTGACCGCATAATCGCTCACATCCCGCACAAGGGCCAAGTGCTGAATCAAATCAGCGCTTTTTGGTTTGAACAGACGAAAGATATCGTGCCGAATCACGTACTTGTGATTCCGGACCCCAATGTCACCGTCGGCAAGAAATGCACGATGGTTCCCGTGGAAGCCGTCGTGCGCGGATATTTGACCGGCGTTACCGATACAGCCATCTGGACGCGCTACTCTAAAGGCAAACGCGATTTTGGGAATGTCGTTTTGCCCGACGGAATGAAGAAGAATCAAAAGTTACCTCATCCGCTCTTTGACCCGACCACAAAGGAAGAGAAACACGACCGCACGCTTAGCCCGCATGAAATGATCACGGAAGGGTTCATTTCCGCGGACCTCTTGCATAAGTTGAAGCGGACAGCGCTCGAGCTTTTCAAAAGGGGGCAGGAAATCGCGGCGGCGCGGGGGCTAATACTTGTTGATACGAAATACGAATTTGGGACTGACGAGAACGGAAAACTAATTTTGATTGACGAAATCCACACACCCGATTCATCGCGTTTCTGGCAAGCTGATTCGTACGGAGAGCGATTCGCCGCCGGAGAAGAACCTCAGTATTTTGATAAGGAATTCTTGCGCTTGTGGTTTCGGGATAATTGCGACCCGTATAAGGATAAGACGCTTCCAGAGGCACCCGCGGAGCTTGTGGCGGAACTCTCTCGGCGTTACATTCAGATGTATGAGCAGATTACGGGCAAGAAATTTGTAGCTGGAGACGAACCGATAATTACGCGTATGGAGCGCAATCTGGCAGCGTATAGCTTATAGCGAATAGCGTATAGAAAATATGACTCATTCAGAAGACACCAAGAAATACGAGCTCACGGCTATCAGTTCGATTGATGGTCGTTACCGCGAAACGTCTGCAGCGCTTGCCGAGCATATGAGCGAATACGCACTCATGCGCGCGCGCGCCCGCGTTGAGTGCGAGTATCTTATCGCGCTTTCTGAAACAAAAGGCGTTGGACTGCGCGCGCTTACCGCGGAGGAAAAGAAGGCGCTCGCTAAACTGGCGGATATTTCTTTGGAAGACGCGCAGGTGATTAAACAGATAGAAAAGGAGGGATATAAAGGAATTCCGGCCACGAATCACGACGTTAAAGCGGTTGAATATTTTCTTAAATCTCGGCTCGCCAAAACATCCCTTGCAGATGTCAGTGAATGGCTTCATTTCGGCCTCACATCCGAGGATATAAACAGCGTGTGTTTGGGATTGATGCTCCGAAGTGCTTTGGAAGAAGTAATTGTGCCTGCTTTGAATGATATAGATGAGAACTTGGGAAAACTATCAAATGAACACGCGAAAACCCCAATGCTTGCGCGGACGCACGGACAACCGGCGTCACCCACGACTTTCGGCAAAGAAATGCGGGTATTTGAGGCGCGCGTGAAACGGCAGATTGAGCAGTTAAAGGCAAGAAACATTCTCGTCAAATTTGCGGGAGCAACAGGGAATTACAATGCACATGTTGTAGCAGTGCCCAATGTGGATTGGCAGGAATTTGCAAAGAAATTTGTTGAGAGGTTTAATAAAAAAAGCGGAATTCAGCTTGAATTGAATGAAACGACGACGCAGATAGAGCCGCACGACACCTATGCGGAACTTTTTGATAATCTCCGGCGCGTGAATACTATTCTCATCGGATTCTCGCAGGACATGTGGCGATACATAAGCGACGGCTGGATTACGCAAAAGCCGAGAGCGGGCGAGGTTGGCTCTTCAGCCATGCCTCACAAAATAAACCCGATTGATTTTGAGAACGCGGAAGGAAATTTCGGAGTCGCGAATTCCCTCTTTGAACATTTTTCCCGCAAACTCCCCATCTCGCGCCTCCAGCGTGACCTCTCCGATTCAACGGTAGAGCGTACTTTCGGCACAGCATTTGCCCATTCGCTCATCGGCTACAAATCGTTATTGAAAGGGCTTGGCAAAGTCAGTGTGAACGAGAAAGCGATGCTTGGGGATTTGCAGGCGCATCCGGAAGTTATTGCGGAGGCGATACAAACGGTGCTTCGCCGTGAAGGAGTTGACGTGCCGTATGAAAAGCTGAAAGACCTAACGCGCGGGCGGGAAGTGACACTAGAGGATTTCGCAAAGTTTATTGATGGTCTATCTGTGGACGAGAAAGTAAAAAAGCAGCTCAAGACGTTACGCCCGGAAAACTACATCGGCCTCGCCGAGGAAATCGCGAAAGGGAAGAAACAATAAAAGGATATGACCCAAAACAACTTCGCAGAGAGTATGTTAAAGGGTCGAATGGCGGAAACACTGTTCGAAGAGCTGATGAAAGAGTCAGGGAATATCGTGTACCGATTCGGGTATGAAGCAATCGTGCAGAACCTGATACAACTTGAGGAGAAATTTAGCCGGTATAGCGATGTGGGAGAGAAAATTCGCTCGATTCCGGATTTTATTGTTCTGGATAAGAAGGGAGAGCCGCTACTTGTCGAGGTGAAGTTTAGGGCGAGACCCAATGATCCAATACACAGAGATACGGTGGAAATTTTAAGAAGATTGGAAAAGTCATGGAATGCGACACTCGTGTTAGTTAATTGTTGGGAACAGCCATACTTCCGTATCGCCAAACCACCGTATTTTGACAGCAAGAAGCAATTGCAACTCAAACCGCTCTCATCTACAGCCGAATGGGATATTAAGCTAGATGTGTACGAGGAATATGAAATGCTTGTGCATAAGTATCTTACGCCGACATTAGTTCCCAAAAAGAAATAATTAAAATTACATCCGCTTTTTTGCCGCAACAATAATGCAAAGACTCTCTGATTGTTTTGTGGCTATATGCTTATTCGCGCGAATAAGCATATAGATGCCGATGTGTGTGCATGGTAATATAGATGGCATATGCGCGAGGTGGAATTAGAACGGCAGCTCAAGGTGCTTGCAAACCGGCGGCGGCTTGCCATTCTCAATCTTTTGCGGAAGCGCAAAGAAGTAAATGTGAGCGATGTTGCCGAAGCGATTAAGCTTTCTTTTACATCCACATCAAGACATTTGACTATGTTGGAGCGCATGGGGTTCGTAGAGAAAGAGCAAAAGAGTCTCAACGTGTATTATCGGATTACTTCTGCTCCCACAGACTCTTTGCGCAAAGTGTTAAATCTGCTTTAAAAAGGCGTTTGCGTTTACAATCTGCCTCCGCGTTCCTCAAATGTGCTCCCTTATATGCTTATTCGCGCGAATAAGCATATAAGGGATTCTTTTCGTATCAATTTTCGTTGTGCTGTATTACTTTCCCTTCCCCTCTCTTCTCCAAGTAGAGTTCTGCATACGCGAGGTTTTCTATGATTTTTATGTCATTCTTTTCCTTTAATCCGCCGCCATCAGTTAACTCCTTACTTCTTAGAGCTCCTAAATGTCGAGCAAGCCCATTAATAGTAATGTCCATTGTATTTGCAAGGAGTTGACGCGCTATAGTTATTTCAACTTTTCGCCGTTCAAAACGTTTACCTTCTCCTGCCCATGTATCAATCAGATTTTGAGCAAATGTATCAAGTCCTCCAAAATATTTCTCAAAGCTTGCTGTCGTGCCTGGCTCTCTAGGACCTGCTCTCATATACTACTGTCGCAGGCCGAGGCCTGTGCGGATGAAGTACCAGTTTACGGCTACGAGGATAGCGGTCAAGATTCCCAAGACGCCGAGGCTGATACCCAAGGACACGTCGGAAAAACCCATGAATCCAGCGCGGAAACCGTCCACCAGATAGAAAATCGGGTCGGCAAAGGTGAACTTTTGCCACAGCGGCGGGAGCGCCTGCGCCGAGTAAAAGACGCCGCCGAGGTAGACAAGCGGCGTCAGTACGAACGTCGGCACTATCGTGATGCCGTCAAAACTTTTTGCATAAATGCCGTTAACGAGCCCCGCTAGAGAGAAAATAAGCGAGGAGAGAATCAGGAACAGAAGAATGATGAGCGGGTGGGTTAGCGGAAGGGGAGAAAAGAAAGCGGCTACGATAATTACAAGCAGTCCTATGGTTATGCCCCGCACCATTCCGCCCGCGACATAGCCGGAAATAATTACCCAAGGCGGAGTCGGCGACACGAGAATTTCATCAATGTTGCGGGCAAAGAATTTTGCCTGAAAGAACGTGGTCGCAACGTTGGAGAACGAGTTAGTTACGACGGCGAGCATGACAAGCCCCGGAACGACGAACGTGATATACGGATGTCCGCCGATGTCGCCGATTCGCTCACCGAGAACTTTCCCGAACACAAGAAAGTAGAGTACCGAAGTAATGATTGAGGGAAGGAATGTCTGCGGCCAGATGCGGAAAATGCGCACGACATCTTTGCGAACGATGGTGTAGAAAGCCGTGAATTTTTGAGAAGGAAGCATAGCGGATAGCGGTTAGCGATTAGCGTTTAGTTCAAGCTTCTTAATCACGGTTGATAACATTTTCTGGACTTCAAGTAACAATTCTTTGGACTTACCATAATTAATACGTTTATGTGCGGACTCTGCAATGAGAATTTGCGTTTCAAGTTCGGCGGCAGAGCCATCAGCTATGCGTAAAAAGTGGAGGAAATCTTTCTTTGTGTTCCGCCGGTGGCCCTCCGCGATATTTGATGGAATTGAAACAGCTGAACGGCACATCTGACTTTGGAGTCCAAATAATTCGCGCGGCGGGAATTCACTTGTTCTGGCATATATTTCTTTTGCGAGCTCAACAGCCCTTTGCCAGACAATCAGTTCTTTAAATGACTTGATGTACATATCTCTATACGCTATTCGCTAAACGCTAATCGCTGTTTTTTGCAGTCAACTGCAAAAATACTTCTTCCAATTTCCCGCCGCGATAGCCCTGTTTTTTCGCGGCTTCTTCGTCATGTAATGAGAGTACGTCTTGCATCGTGCCGGATGCAACTA
>JAUYLR010000082.1 GCA_030698935.1 bacterium | reverse complement strand
TCAAGAATCTCCTTGAGCCTCGCGCGCTTCGCGCGATTTGGGTCCCACGAGGCTTTCACATCCCCCTGCGCATCAACGCCGAGCCCGGAAAATGTCACTTGCGTTTCGCGGGCAAGGAACAAATCTCCCCAGCGCGGAGCGTCATTGAGGATGCCCGTTTCCTCCAGCGCATCTTTGAATGCCAGCATGATGTCCTCGTATTCTTTTTTTGTGAAAGAAAATTTATACACGCTCCGCCACGCGCCGGTGTCATTTATGTAACATTGCGCGGCGGTGTCGGGAAACAAGTAGAGACGGCTCACATCGGCATCTTTTGGAAGCGCCGGCAGAAGATCTTTTTCCATCCGTTCAAAGCTTGCACCAGACATAATCGCGACGGGCATGAGCTTCAAAAGTGCCCGCAATCCTCCTGCAACTTCGGGCGAAGGCGGCCGGAAGCTTTCCGCGACAGTGTTATCAAGGTCAAACAACACAGCACGCGGACATCTTTTTACCCCGTTAGAAGCCCGCCTGCCATCGCCTAAAGAGCCTGCGCGGTCAGATTGATTATTTAGTAAAGACATAACGTTTTTTGGTGGTGCCATGTATTTTGCAATGGCTTTGGCGGGCAGGCTTTCTCGTTCATAAAGTAATATTAACTATTGTTTCGCCACCTCGTCCCTTTGTTTGCACTACGGAAAGAAGGCTTCTAACGGGGTTTACACCGGATACGGATGTCATACGGTTCCTGCCTCTTGCGGTTTGCGGGACTTGTACCATTCCCTGATAAGCGGAATAAATGAAGTAATGATAATTGCGGCAATAATCGGAGTAATATACCGGTCAACTTGCGGGAACGTTTCTCCTAAGAAGTATCCCGCGAATGTCACTCCTGCTCCCCACAGCACTCCGCCTATGATGTTGTACATAAGAAATACCCTGTATCGCATGCCGGCGATGCCTGCAAGTATGGGTGCGAATGTCCGGACAATCGGCACGAAGCGAGCCAGCACTATTGCAATTACTCCGTGACGCTCATAAAACACCCGGGTTTTCTCCACGTGAGACTTGCGGAAGAATCTTGAATCCTCGCGCTTGAAAAGCGCCGGCCCCACTTTGGTGCCAAACCAATATCCGGCGCTGTCGCCCAGTATTGCCGCCAGCGTCATCAGGGGCAGGAGCAACCATACGTTAAATAGCCCGTGAGAAGCAAGAAGGCCTGCCGTAAAAAGCATACTGGAACCGGGCAGAAAAAACATGAAGAAGACTCCGGTTTCGGCAAAAACCGCCGCGAAAAGCCCCGGGTAGCCGACCATCTGCACAAGTTCTTGCAGTTCAAAATTCAGCAAAATATCCACAGTCAGGCCATTATAACCTGAATATGCGGCGATAGAACGTTTACAATCCGAATTTTGAACTGCAAAGCATCCAAGGAGAAGCATCCAAGGAGAGACCTTTCCTCCAAAGGCGGATCTCCAGCCAGAGGCAGGCAAAGCGCCTCCGGCGGAAAAAAATTCCCAAGGTCTCACCTTGAGGATGCCACGCTACACGAACGATTGCGGTATGGGGAACTTTTTACACATCGTGCGGATTTCCTCGCGGATTTTCTTCTGCACCTTCGGTTCTGCGCGTTTCTCCAAGGAGTCAACCATCAGTTCCGCGACACGAGTACATTCTTTGACGCCGAATTTGCGGGTGGTAATTGCGGGTGAGCCGAACCGGATGCCGGATGGGTCCATCGGCCCGCGCTTGTCGTCAGCAATAGCATTTTTGTTGAGCGTTATCCCGACATTGTCCAAAAGCATTTCTGCTTCCTTACCGGCAATTCCTAGGGACGTGAACACGTCTGCAAGGACGAGGTGGTTGTCGGTCCCGCCTGTCAGAAGACGTATGTTTCTATCATTAAACACTTTCGCCATCGCTTGCGCGTTTTTGATGACTTGTTTTGCATATGTTCTGAAGGAAGGCTTAAGCGCTTCGCCGAAGGCAACGGCTTTCGCCGCAATGTTGTTCATGTGCGGGCCGCCCTGCAGGCCGGGGAACACCATTTTGTCTATCTTTTTCGCGATTTCTTCGCTCTCGCGCGTGAGAATCATGCCGCCGCGGGGGCCGCGAAGCGTCTTATGCGTGGTCGTTGTCATCACGTCAAAACCGTAATCAAAGGGATTTTTCGCGGCCTTGCCCGCAATCAAACCTGCGATATGCGCGATGTCCATGACGGCGTACGCGCCGACCTCGCGGGCGATTGAAACAAATTTCGCGTAATTCAATTCCCGCGGATACGCGGAGAATCCTGCAAGCACGATTTTTGGCTTGCTCGCGATTGCAACTTTGCGCATCGCATCGTAATCAATTTCTCCCGTGTCAGGGTCCTTCATCTTGTAGCGGACGAAGTTGAAGATTTTTGTGAGATAGGTGACAGGGTGCCCGTGCGTGAGGTGGCCGCCGTGCGAGAGATCCATGCCGAGGACGGTGTCGCCGGGATTGAGGAGCGCAAAGTACATCGCGATATTAGCATTGGCGCCTCCGAGCGTCTGTACGTTGGAATATTTCGCGCCGAAGAGTTTCTTTGAGCGTTCAATCGCCAGAGTTTCAACAACATCCGTATACTTCTGCCCGCCGTAGTAGCGCTTGCCCGGATATCCTTCCGCATACTTATTAGTGAGTATTGAGCTGTTGGCTTCGCGCACCGCCTTGGAAACATAATTTTCCGAAGGGATAAGTTCAATGCCTTCCGATTCGCGCACCTCCTCTCCCATAATCGCCGCGTACACCTGCTTGTCCTGCTTCCGTACGAATTCGTAGTCTTTCACATGAATTGTGTTAGATGAATAATATTGAGTGCCTATACAATATCATACCTATACAGCCGTGCCGTGCAGGTTCTTGTTGAATCCGCCGGCTACCGTCAGTTCCGCTTTTATCGGCGGATGAGCATCATATCCTTCCAATTCCACATATTCCGGCTTAAATGAATCAAGCGAATCAAAATCCTGCGTAAAACGGATTTGCGGGAACGGGCGCGGCTCTCGGGTCAGTTGTTCCTTTACCTGCTCTTTGTGATTTTCATACATATGGAAATCGCCGAACGTGTGGATGAACTCTCCTGGTTCACGTCCTAGTATTTTTGCGAGAATGATTGTCAAAAGCGCATAGCTCGCGATGTTGAACGGAACTCCTAAGAATATATCCGCACTTCGCTGATACAACTGCAAGCACATTTTTCCGTTCTTTATATTGACCTGATACATATTGTGGCAAATGGGGAAGCGTGCGCCCTCGCCGGATTTCGCCATGCTGTACAAATATTCCGGATTCCACGATGTCACGAGCGTGTTATGCGCATCGGGGTCTTTGCGCAATTCATCAATTACCCAAGACAGTTGGTCAACAGTACGGCCGTCTTTAGCCTGCCATCTGCGCCACATTTCGCCGTAAATATGCGGAAGCTCGCCGTGCGCTTTTGCAAACTCCGCATCATCTTTTATTTTTGCGATGAATTCATCTTTGGATATCGCCGGAACTTCCCCGCGCTCGGATTTTTCGCCGTAAATCTTATACGGATAATCGTCCCAAATGTGCACATTACGGTCTACGAGGTATTTAATATTTGACCCCCCCGACATGAACCAATACAACTCCTGCAAGACGCCGGTCCAATACACCTTTTTTGTTGTAAGCAGAGGAAACCCCTTGGACAAATCAAAACGGATTTGCCGACCGAAGAGACTGTACGTTTTGACGCCCGTTCCTTTATCCAGCTGCTTCTCGCCGTGCTCAAGTACTTCTTTTAGCAAATCCAAGTACTGATATTCGGGGTGGGGGCTTTGCATATAGGACCTACGCAAAAACCTCAAAAGACAGCGTAAAACCGCGTTTTCCGTCTTTGCGAGCGGAGCGAAGCAATCCAGAATCTAAGCCTCTAACCCTAGATTGCTTCGGCAAAGCCTCGCAAAGACGATTCAGATATTGCGTAAGTCCTAGCATAGTTACTTTTTATGTTTGGCCGGCGTGAAATGCTTCCAGTTGTCTTTGGCGAATCGGCCGGTTGTTTTATAGCTTTGGCTCGGCGGGGACGATATCATTGAAAAGGTGATTTGTGCTATTTCCATTCCGGGCCGAAGAATAATCGGAATATTATTTTGGTTGGTTATCTCAAACGTGATGTTGAGAAAATGTCCGGGGTTGATGATGCCGGCGGTGTTGTGAATCATGAGCCCGACGCGGGCAAGCGATGATTTACCCCCGACCTGTACAAGATAGTGGTCGGAGCCGAAGAATTCTTTTGATGTGCCAAGGACGGAAACACCGGGGTGGAGGACAAATTCTTTCCCGTCTCTTACCGCTATTTCGCGCGTTTTTGCGAACACTTTTTTAACAGGGTCTACAAATTGCGTATTGTTTTCATCATTGACGATGAATTTATTTCCGAGCGAGATGTCATATGAAACCGGCTGAAGCCGTTTTTTGTTAAAGGGTTTAAGAATAATATCGCCCCTTTTTACGGCTTTTTTGATGTCGGTGTCAGACAAAAACATAAGAGAGTATATTAAAAGTCAGAAATCAGAAATCAAAATGTAGTTCAAAAGTAATAATTATTTCTTGCCCTTGAGCGTTAGTACACTTGATCCGATTATTTTGCAAATCTCATCGGTCTCAACAAGTAGAGTGTCAGACTCTGACTTGTACGCCGCATTGTACTCCCGGATTACAATGAGCCAATAGCGTGTTTCATTTGCCGATTTGAGAGCGATTTCAAAGAATTTGAT
The DNA here is from genome assembly GCA_030698935.1 of bacterium. Classification (GTDB taxonomy): domain Bacteria; phylum Patescibacteriota; class Minisyncoccia; order Phycocordibacterales; family UBA2100; genus UBA10103. Next base: position 1,534 of record JAUYLR010000082.1, on the reverse strand, counting down.
GTAGTCTCGGCGTGAACTGGCGGCTTTAGCCTCAACGACATTGGCGCCGACCGAACTCCCGCTCCTTATGACCTGGTCTGCAACGGCCCAAAGGTTCCGGTCATCGCGCAGTTTTGAAGCCAATCTCAGAATTGCAATGGTAAAGCGCACAAGACGTGCAACGAATTCCTTTTTAAAATCTGAGTTATCATTCTGCATTTTAATCTGTCATTCTGATATCTGATTTATGATATTTGAAATATTTTCACTCTATCACGAATATTCGGTCCGTTCCGTAGTATTCTCCCCAGTGGCTGTTGTAGAACGCGAACATGCGCTCCAAGCGGTCCTGTGGTAATTCCTCCACCTTTAGTTCCTGCATAAGGGTACGCACCTGCTTTTCTGCAGATGCAAGCTGCTGTTTATCATTTACCACGCGTTCAAATTCGGCAAGCCAGCCATAGCCGGCGTTTTTATCCAACGTGACATTAACGCCACGGCAGAGATATTCCTCGCGCTCGCGCGACCACTTCGCCTGATATTTAAATCCGCTTTCAAGAATCATTTTATCCAGCGTCTCTAGAGACATGGGGATTTTCTCCTCAAACTCTATGCGCGAAATACCGTTCGCGCTTGTATCATCGCCCACAGATGCTTTTACAACTAGCAGAACCTCGGAATCTTTTTCTCGCGTGCGGACAGAGAATTCTTTCGCTTTCTCCGCGATGTCGTGGAAACTTTTTTGTGCTTCTTTGGAAATGTGTGGAGAAACTGTCTTCTCCAGCGCGTTTAGCTGCCCGTCCGAAAAGTAGTGATTCAGCTGTTTGTTTCTGGAAGTGAGAGCGCAAGCCGTGTCTGCTTTTTTCATCGCCGCGCGCACTTCGTCCGCCCGCTCCTTACTTCCCAATAATGACTTAATCTCCACTTCGTAGGAATGCATTCGGGCATTATATCCGCTATAGTGAAGATATGAAAAAGCCGCTCATCACCGCCGTGGTAGCAATCGGGAGAAATCGGGAGCTTGGCAAGAACGACAAGCTCTTGTGGCACATTCCGGATGACTTAAAACGCTTTAAGCGGCTGACGCTTGGGCACCCGATAATCATGGGTAGAAAGACGTTTGAATCCATCGTGGGCCATATCGGGGGGCCCTTGCCGGATAGGACAAATATCGTGGTGACTAGGCAGTCTGATTATATCGACCTCGTAGGTCGATATGGGAATCAGGTTGTAATTGTGCGATCTGTTGAGGAGGGGATTGAAAAGGCAAAGACGTTGGACTCGGCCGAAATTCACATTGGAGGAGGTGCAGAGGTTTACAAACAAGCATTCCCATATATAGACAAGCTGTACCTGACGATTATTGACGATGAAAAAGAGGCAGACACGTTCTTTCCGCCATACGAACACATGTTCACGAAAAAGGTTTTTGAAGAATCGCACGAGTGGAACGGTCTGCACTACAAATGGATTGATTTGGAACGCTAGCCCCGCCCACCCTTATTATCTAATTCGTGAGAATTAGACAATAAGGATACAATGCAGATATATGAAA
>JAUYLR010000081.1 GCA_030698935.1 bacterium | reverse complement strand
TATAACGAGCTTATGGAACTATGGGAAGACGAACAGGCGGGGCGCACACTCGCCCGGCTCATAAAAGAAAATAAAGGTAAGAAGTTTATACCTTGGGAGAAAGTGCGAGGACACTAATAGTTACTCCATATGGCTCGCATTGTCCTCACTTCTGCGGCCGAACGGGAATATAAACGTCTGCCGAGTGAGGTGCAGATACGAGTAAGGAAATTGTTTGACGGAGACTTTCAGACGAATCCATTTGGCCCTCGATTTAACACGAGAAAAGTTCAAGAGCCGTTTACCGGGTACCGTCTACGCTTGGGAGATTACAGGGTTCTTTTTGAGTTTGAAGAAGGTGGAACGATTCTTGTGTACAGAATCAGACACCGCAAAGACGCATATCGATAGACAAGGAATAATGGGGGCAGCACAGTTAATTCATAAAATACGTGGTCCAATAGTACCTCCATATAGTACAATAAACCGACATGAACTACTTTGTCTTAATTATCGTCGGGGTGGCGGGAGTTGCACTTGGAATGTATCTCGCTCGGCGGAACACGGGCGGATTTATTTCAGAGTCCCTCGGCGCCCGGGACGGGCAAAGCGAGAAAAAGGCGGAGAACAAGCAAAAGATTCTTGAGTTTATTCGTACAAACGGAAAAACCCGAAACAACGATGTGGAGAAACTTGTTGGAGTATCCAACGCGACCGCCGAGCGGTATCTGAATGAGCTTGAAAAAGAAGGCGCAATAACCCAGCACGGGACTATTGGGCAAAATGTTTTTTACACATTGAAGTAATTCCCATTAGAGAACTCACACGGGGTATTAAACCCCGTACTGTGCTTATTCTGATAGTCTGTGTCCCGATTCATATTTGCTTATTCAATTGAATAAGCAAATATGAATGTTCGCCGCGAGTAATGCGACCCGCTACTTGTCGCACGGGACATTCTCTAACGGGGTAAACCTCTTTGGGGCGATTAACTCAACCCGTTGAGTTAATCGCCCCCGTGATTTGTGGATATGAAATAATGCTGACCTTTTCCCCCTTTTCCCCACCGAATCTATTCTAGTATTTTGCAAAATACTAGAATAGAAATTATCCTCTGCCCGGCCAAAATCTGGCGACCCAACCGCAGGTTATCAAATTAAACTACATTGCCACAAACGCATGGCGATGTACCATGCATTCATGAGAGAAAAGGGACTAGAAAAACGCCGGCATCAGAAACAATTAACCGACCGGGAGAGGCAACACAAGGAATTTGTGAGGTCTGGAGAGTTTGACAAGCTGTCACCAGTGGAAACCCTGAACCGCGGTAACCGTGTTGTTGTTAAAGAAAGAGCCACAATAGGTACGGTGACGGCAGTAAGAAACAATGGGTGGATGTCAGTCCGCTTTGCGGATGAAAAAGTGACCGCCACAGTTACTCTACATATCAGTACGGTTCGCCGCGCCGAAGACTATGAGAAAAAACTGCGTGAAAAGTCTCAGTAAGGTTTAACCTTAAAGAACCCGAGAAGCCTTCTGGCGTATGTGTATCGTGGGGGGCCTCTATTGCAGTCTTTTGCAAAAGACTGCAATAGGGGGGTATGGAGAAGTCTGCGTGAGAATAAGCTCCCCACGCACGCGGTATAATCCATAGCATGTCGGAGGAACGATTCATGGTGCGGATTGCAGTACACCTTATTCTTTTAAAAGACGGGAAGGTACTTTTGATGAGACGGAAAAATACCGGCTGGGAAGACGGCAACTACGGCCTCGCGGGAGGCCATGTGGACGGCAGAGAAACAGTCACCGATGCGATGGTACGCGAAGCAAAGGAGGAAACGGGCATTTCTATCGCGAGAGAAAATCTGCGGGTCGTGCATACGATGCATAGAATGTCTACCAATAATATTGAGTACATGGACGTGTATTTCACGGCTAGCGCGTGGAAGGGCGAGCCCGGAATTGCGGAACCGGATAAGTGCGACGACATAAAGTGGTTCCCTCTCGCAGAGTTGCCCGCGAACATTCTTTCGTACGACCGGCAAGCGATGGAATACATCGGGAAGGGCGTCGCGTTTTCGGAAGTCGGGTGGGGTAAAACGGGTTGAATGAGTTGCGTAATCAATTTTCCATTCCTTTATTTGCCTTTCATTCCAACATTCTGCAGAATGTTGGAATGTCGTGATGGGGCGTTGACCAGTATTATATGGCTGATAGGATGATGTAAGTCGTATGAATCCCGTTAGAAGCCGCGGACGACTTATCAATAATAAAATATTTATGCTATCGGCATTTACCAGAAGTAGTACGTTAGGGTGCGGAGCGCCTTCTGTTTCCGCGTCCTGCTTCTAAACGGGATGAAACTCCCTAAAGACATACTGACCATTCCGCAATTGAGCCGCCAGAACATTGAGCGGATTCTTTTTGAGGCTTTCAAATTCAAGGAATACAGGGGCGCGCCGAAGGCGCGGGACCAAGTCTTGGAGGGCAAATCCATCGCGCTCATCTTTGAGAAGAACTCTTTGCGCACGAGAGTCGCCTTTGAAGCGGCCGTGAGCTACCTTGGCGGGCACCCGGTTTTCCTCGCCGGAGACAATATATTGTATAGGGCAAAGAGCGATACGAGCCGCGAAAGCATCGGCGACATCACGCAGAACCTGGACCGCCTCGCGCACGGAATAGCCGCGCGCGTCAACAGCCACAAATCCCTCACCGATATTGCAGGTTACTCCAAAAATCCTGTGATTAACCTGCTTTGTGACGAGCACCACCCTACGCAAGCGCTCGCGGACTTGATGACGATACAGTGGCACAAGGGAAAAACTACCGGACTTAAAGTTGCGTTTATAGGCGACGGCAATAACGTGGCCACATCACTCATGGATATCTGTGCCGTCATGGGAATGAATTTTTCCATCGGCAGTCCGACCGGTTACGAGATTCCAAAGAAATTTCAGGACATCGCGAAAAACATCGCAACACAAACCGGTTCAAAGCTGGAATTCACCAACGACCCCAAAAAGGCCGCCTCGCTCGCAGATGTAATCTACACCGACACCTTCGTTTCCATGGGCGACGAGGCCGAGAGCAAAAAACGCGTTGTTGATTTCAAACCGTATCAAGTGACGGCGGCGATAATGCAATGCGCGAAAAAAGATGCGATATTCATGCACTGCCTGCCCGCGCACCGCGGCGACGAAGTCGCGGCGGAAGTTATAGACAGCAAACAGTCGGTCGTATTTGACCAAGCCGAATGCAGGCTTCACATAGCGAAAGCGCTCCTCTACCTGCTCTACAAATAGACAGAGCGGGCCTAAAAAGCTCGTATACTTCGTTGCGGAGCCCCTGCGTGCGAGTCGCCGTATGTGCCATACGTCTTCTCGCCCGCTTTCCCCGCACCTCGTATCTGAAGCTTTTTAGTCGCGCTCTATGAGTTCGCAAACACTTTATGCAAAAAATGCTCGTGAAAGAGCGTCGTGGTCAACTCCGGATGAAAGGCGAGTGCCAAATAGTACTTCCCTTTTGAATCTTCTTCGCAGGCGATTATTTCGCCCTCATGTTCTGCAAGTACGCGCACGTTCTTTCCTGTTCTCGTAATTTTGGGCGCGCGGATGAACATCGCATGCATTGCGCCTAATGTCGTAGAAATATCCGCCTCAAACGAATCGTTCTGTCTGCCGTAGGCATTCCTCGCTACTTCAACATCCATGAGCTGAAGCGTAACTTGGTCTTTGGTTTTGTTTTGCGCGTTTTTGGAAAGCATGATGGCCCCCGCACATGTGCCTAATATATTCTTGATTTTTTTGATTTCTCCGAAAATTCCTTCTCTTTGGCACAGCTTGTAAAACGTCGTGCTTTCACCCCCCGGAATAATGAGGCCATTCAAACCCGTGAGGTCTCTTTGCTCCCGCACCGGAACAACCGAAACGTTTCTACGTAACTTTACCGCGGCATTTTTTACTGCCTCAATGTGCTCGGCAACATCACCCTGAAATGCGAGCACGCCTATTTGAATTTTCTTGTTCACCGTTTTAAATTCCGCGCTCCGCGTATTTGGTGGCAAGCGTGCCGATTTCCAATCCTGCCATCGCATCGCCTAATCCCTTGCTCGCTTCCGCGATTTTTTTCTTGTCGGTGAAGTGGGCGACCGCATCCACTATTCCTTTCGCGCGCTTCCGCGGATTCCCGCTCTTGAATATTCCGGAGCCGACGAATACGCCGTCCACTCCCAACTGCATGCAGAGAGCTGCATCGGCGGGCGTCGCGATTCCTCCCGCCGCGAAATTCACTACGGGCAATCTCCCCAATTTCGCGATTTGGATAAGCAATTCCGGCGAGACGCGATATTCAGCCGCCTTGTCTTTTATTTTCTTCATCTGCTTTTGCCGTAAAAATTCTTTGAGCTCCGCGATTCCTTTGTCAACCGCACGGATGTGGCGCACGGCCTCCACGATGTTCCCGCTTCCCGCCTCCCCCTTTGTCCGTATCATCGCCGCGCCTTCCTGCAAGCGGCGCACGGCTTCCCCAAGATTGCGCGCGCCGCAGACGAACGGGGTCGTAAATCTTGTTTTATCAATATGAAACTCTTCGTCGGCGGGCGTTAAAACTTCGCTCTCATCTATATAGTCCACTTCAAGCGCCTCAAGCACCTGCGCTTCAACAAAATGCCCGATTCTGCATTTTGCCATCACGGGAATCGTCACCGCCTTTTGAATTCCGATTATCATTTCAGGGTCTGACATGCGCGCGACTCCGCCTTGCGCGCGGATGTCCGAAGGAACGCGCTCCAGCGCCATGACAGCCACGGCTCCCGCATCCTCCGCGATTTTCGCCTGCTCGGCGTTCGTCACATCCATGATGACGCCGCCCTTCAACATGCGCGCGAGGCCGGCCTTTAGTGCAAATGTTCCTTTAGCTTGCTTGAGATTCTTTTCTTTCATACCGAAAACAGAATATACCCTTTCAGGCGCAACATGGCAACGTGTATAGTCTCGTATTCTTAAGAATACGAGACTATTTAAATCGAGGCTGGCTAAACGCTTTAAATTCTGTATCGTTACGCTGGGTATGCCAAACCACTCGAAATCAATCTCGGCACTCAAGCGCGACAAGCGCTTCGCGCGGCTTATCAAAAAGCACGGGCTTCCGGAATTCAAATGGAACAATCTTGAGCGAGGCGATGCTTTCCAATCGCTTTGCCGCTCCATTATTTACCAGCAAATATCCGGGAAGGCGGCCGCAAGTATTTTGGCGCGCTTCAAGCAACTTTTTCGCGGAAAGCAATTCCCCACGCCCGCAATGGTCATGAATGTACCGGCAGAAAAGATGCGCGCGGCCGGGCTCTCCAAGCAAAAAATTATGTACCTGAAGGACCTCGCGCATAAATTCGCCGACGGAACAATAAAACATGCTTCCCTACTGCGGATGACAAATGATGAAATTATTGCGCATGTGACGCAGGTGAAAGGCATCGGCGTGTGGACCGTGCACATGTTCCTCATCTTTACGCTTAACCGCCCCGACGTCCTGCCGACAGGCGACCTCGGCATCCGCAAGGGCTTTCAGATTACCTATGGATTGAAGACCCTGCCAGATCACGCGAAGATGGAGAGACTCGCGCAAGACTGGCGCGCGCACGCATCGCTCGCCTCGTGGTATTTGTGGCGCGTCGCAGATAATGCGAGAGTTAAAAAATGAGAGTTGTGAGATACAAACCAATTGCAACTTCCTTATGCGCTAATTCCCTCCTTCGCATAAAGCTACGGGCGGGCACGGTGCACGAATTAGCGCATAAGGAAAAAGAGTCATTATGAAATCGTTTAAAGAAAAAGTATTTGCTGTCGTCGCGAAAATCCCCAAAGGGAGAACTCTGACCTACAAAGAAGTTGCGGAACGCGCGGGAAATGCCCGGGCCTATCGCGCTGTCGGAAATATTTTGAACAAGAATCATGACCCGCGCATTCCCTGCCATCGCGTCATCCGCAGTGACGGAACAACCGGCGGATACAATCGCGGAACAAAGATGAAAACAAAACTCTTGAAAAAAGAGGGGGCGATTCGCTGATGGTCAATCTTGAAATTCTGTTCCGAGAAGATTCCAGATTTCGGAAGCGGAAATAGCCCCTTCACGCAAAATTACCGGCTCTTTACCACACAAGTCCACGACTGTTGAGGGCTGGCGTTCGGGGAGTTCACCTGTATCAATGACCAAATCTATACCTGTCTTTTTTCTTATTGCAGTCTTTTGCAAAACACTAGCATAGGGATTATTGACACCGAGTTGTTCCAAAACCGCTTTTACTGTGCGTTCTGTTTTACGCCCGCTTTTATTTGCGCTCGTCGTTGTTATGGGGCCGCCGAATTTCTTCGCAAGCGCAGGGCAAAATTGGTTATTGGGGATGCGAAAACCGATTTTTGATACTCCTTTCGCGATACCTGTCTTTATGCCCGCTTTTTTCTTGAGTATCAGCGTGAGCGGTCCCGGCAAAAATTCTTTCGCGAGCATACGCGCCATGTCGGGCACCTCCGCGTATTTCTCAATCATTTTTATATCCGCGACAATCGCATGAATGGGCTTCCGCTCATCGCGCCCTTTTATCTTATACACTTTGCCAACTGCCTTGTCTGAAAGCGCGTCTGCTCCCAGCCCATAAAGCGTATCGGTGGGATAGATAATCACGCCACCCGCCGCCAATTCTTTGACAGCATTCTTCACGCACGCCGCCATGCCCTGTTTTTTGAGATTCAATACTTCCATACGCCCATTATCCACTGCTTCGGGAAATTCCACACCTTGTCTGTACCATTGAGTGTTATCATGTACGTTGATGCTCTCCAGATGGCAACATGTGAAGCAACGCGCCATAAGCATGCGACGGCATGGTGCGTCGGTTCGTGATATTGAGAAGCGACTGGGCGTACGCCGTTCTACATTGAGCTACTGGTTCACAAAGGTGCCTCTATCCGAACATCACCTCAAACTACTTAAAAAGCGAGCCGACAATGCTCTTGTTAAAGCCAGGGTCGAAGCGGTGAAATGGCACAATGCTCAAAAGGCGGCTCGGATAGATTTAGCATGCGCACAAGCGGCAGAAACTATTAAGAACATCGATTTTAATGATGATGCTATAGCAGAATTGGCACTTGCTATTTTGTATCTCGGTGAAGGTGCAAAAAAATCGGTAGCAACTGCACTCGGCAATTCTGACCCATTAGTGCTTCGCTTTTTCATCTCAATGTTACAGCGGCTTTATAATGTGCCGGTTTCGGATATGAGATGTTATCTGCATCTGCGTGCCGATCAAAATCCTAATAAAATGACCCGGTATTGGTCGTCGGCGCTCGAAATACCGCTTCGCAATTTCCGAAAGCCGATTTTGGACAAGCGGACAGCTGGCAGAGCAACATATCCGCATTACAAAGGTGTTTGTATTATCGAGTGTTCCCGCGTGGCAATACAAAGAAAACTGGTATATATTGCAAACATGTTCTGTGACAAAATCACAGAACAGTGGGCGGTTAGCTCAGTTGGTAGAGCGTCCGCTTGACGTGCGGAAGGTTCACAGGTTCGAGCCCTGTACCGCCCACCACAGATAGAACTGAATTGGACTTCTGAAGAGTCTTGAAGACTGTTAAAATCCAGTTATGAGCTTTGGTACATTTCCGCAAAATAAAGAATCTCTTCCATCCGTCTTACTAAGACCGCAAGAGACTTTTTCATCAAAGATATCGCCAATATTTCACTCTGATGTCAGAGATGCAACAACAGGAAAAGAAATCGGGTATGTTGACTTTCAGTTGAATCACGCCAAGAAAACTATTACGGTCACAGACGTTAAGATGAAGGTGAACAAACAGGGACAAGGATATGGTGTGTCCTTATACAGATTTCTTCAATCTAAATATCCTGAATATCAACTGCAGTCATCTGACCAAATGAGTGAAAAGCGTGATGTATCGCAGGAAAAACCAAATGCAGTAAAGCTGTGGGAAAAACTTCTGCGACTCGGAGATGCAGAGGAAGATGGAAAGGATGGTTTTAGGATGAAGAAATGAACTACGAATCAACTTGACCGCCAAACCTGTTGACTGCTTTTACCACGAGCCCGAGACAATAATCGGGCTTTTCAATAATATCCGGTTCCCTCAAACGGATTACGTGCCAACCGTGGCGCTTCAGGAATGCATCCTTTATCTTGTCTTTGCCTATCTGTACTCCTGAATGCGCCTTGAGGTTGTCGCATTCAATGGCGATGCGGCCATCGCGGCAGAAGACCGCCAAATCAAGACGATACCGTTTGCCATCCTTTGAGATAGTAAATTCCTTTTCTGTTTTGATGCCCAACCTCTGTAACCCCCTCTCTATAATTTGTTCCGTGGGTGAAATTCCATACAGCTCCAAAATATCACCAGCCTTCAACAAGGATTTTAGAGTGGTAAACCCGAAAGAAACCCTGCGCGGGATGATATTTTTAATCTGGTGCGGAAGTTTTCTTATCCACACCAATCCAATCTTCAGATACTCGTCGTGCGCCCGTGGATGATTTTTCTCTTTTGGCAGTAAGTCAATTCTCTTTACAATTTTCCTATTCAGCACGCGCGCATAATATTGTATGCGCTTACCGAATCTTCCAAACTCTATCGGCTGGTAAAACGCGAGATGCGTGAACTTCCGCCGGGGCAGATAGGCGACGGGAATTCTGTACCATCGTTCTTGCAATAATATGCGCCGATCGCGTTTATGTTTCAATATACAAACCAGAACGGTTTTCTTTTTCATTTCATCTTCGGAACTACCGGCGGCTCTTTTTCCGTGTCTTCTTCTTCCGCCTCTATGTTCTCCACATCCACCTCTTCCGGTGCCGGTTCGTCTCTGAAACCGCCCGCTTGGATTTTCCAGAGTTTTTGATACAGCCCTTTGTCTTCCAATAACTGCTGATGCGTGCCTTCGGCAACCACATTTCCCTTTTCCAGCACAATTATCCTGTCCATTTTCATTATCGTAGAAAGTCGGTGCGCTATCACTATCACAGTCTTATCCTTCATCAATGTCTCAAGCGCGTCTTGGATGAGCGCTTCCGATTCGGAATCCAAACTTGATGTCGCCTCGTCCAAGAGAAGTATGGGTGCGTTTTTGAGAATCGCGCGCGCGATGGCAACGCGCTGACGCTCGCCTCCGGAGAGTTTTATGCCGCGCTCGCCGACGAAGCTATCGTACCTGTCGGGCAATCGCAAAATGAACTCATGACAGTGGGCTTGTTTTGCCGCCGCTATCACCTCTTCGTCGGTCGCATCGCGGCGCCCGTAGCGGATGTTTTCCATAAGCGGCCGGTGGAACAAAACAGGCTCTTGCGGAACGAACGCTATTCCCTCGCGCAAAGAATCCTGCGTCACTTTTGAAATATCCTGCCCATCAATGGAAATCGTGCCCCGCTGTACGTCAAACATGCGCAGAAGAAGTTTGGTAATGGTTGATTTTCCCGCTCCGGATGGGCCCACGAGGCCGACTTTTTCTCTGGGCGCAATGCGAATGCTATATGCCACAAGCAGGCGATTATCCCGGCTGAAAGAAAAATCAACCTCGTGAAAAACGATCTCTCCTGCGGTAACCTTGAGGGGTGTAGCGCCCGGCGCATCCTCTACGTCGTGCTTCTGCTCCAGAATGTAGACCATTTCGCTGGAATCCGCGAGCGCATCGTAGAAGCGGCGCAGTTCGCGGTTGATGCTTACGAGCCGGTCAAACGTCGTCATGAGGTAGGCCTGAATAAGCACGAAGTCTCCGATTGTGAGCAATCCCTTTCCCCAATAGATAGTCGCGCCCCACAGCAACCCGACTTCAATAACTATCATGAAGAATCCGATGCCGGACCATATCAAGTTGTCGGTAAACCATGAGCGCATTGTCGCCTTGCGCCATATGTTTACAACGGCATTAAAAAGACCGAGCTCGTGGCGGGTGCCGGAGAAAAGCATTATTGTCGGGTGGTTTGAGATTGAATCGGCGAGCGCGCCGGTAATTCTCGTGTCTGCCTCCGCGCGCGCGGCGCGCACGGGCTGGCGGAGTTTGGCGACGTAAATTTGAAACGCCATAAAAAGCACCGACCACACGCCGAGCGCAATCCCGAGCGTATGGTTGCGTATGTAAAGGACGGTTACCGCTCCGCACACGAACAAAAATGTAGGGAAGAATTGTATGACGATGGCGTCAAACATGACTTCAAACGCGCGCGCAAATTTGCTGACGCGATGCGTGAGTGAGCCCGCAAAATTGGAGGTGAAAAAATTGTACGAGTGGCCTATCAGGTATTCAAAGGCGTTTGAGAATAGGTTGGTCATCACGCGCGACTCAAGTTGAATGTTGCTGAAATCCTGCAGTCGACGCATCGCCCAACTCGCGAGCCAAATGAGCGCCACGATTGCGATGATGCCGAGAAGCCGGCTTACCATTGACGCATCCGGCGTCTGCGACGCCAGTAAATTGAAGAACTCTTTCAAATACCACGGGGCGGCGAGGTCTGCTATTTGAAGGCCGACAACTCCCACAAATATCAGAAAAATGTAAAAAGGGTATTTTATTACGCTCCGGTAATACGTGCGTAAGACTTGCGTCGGAGTGGCAAATTTTCTTTTTACCTCCTGCATGTTGGTCATCCTAGCGCACGGGAACCCTTTGGGCTATTTCTCGGCGCACTGTTCTGCATGGCCATTTTGGGTGTAGGATGTGCGTAGAGAGAGGGGGTGATGAGATGAATATCCTAGGATGGATACTCGTTGCACTCGGCGCTTTGGCTCTGGGTGCGTTCATGTGGGAAAAAAACCACGCGAAAACTCTGCCTCAGGCAGAGACGGCGGAAGCCCTGAAAAGCTTCGCCCAGATAACCCTGCCGGTTGGGGCAGTAATCCTCGCCGCAGGAGCGTTCGGGTACTGGGGATGAACGTATTCCCCATCCCGTCGAGCGCGTGGCAATCCCGCCGCGCGCTCGTTTCCTTTTGCGATTTTCTACCATCAAGAAGTGGTAATTTACTTTTTCCTGTGTACTATCATCCGTAACCCAGCACCAAACTTTGACTTGGTCGGCCTCGGGCATTTTGCTACTTCATTTCAAATAATATATCGTTATTTTTCCATTGGTAGATATGGCGCGTCTCGACAAAGAAAGCCAAAGTTGGTTCATGGGCAGGTGAAAATACTATAGATGTATATGAAGATTTTAGGCATAGAAACAAGCTGCGATGAGTCTGCCGTATGCTTAATTGACGCGCAGGGAGATTTTGACTTTGCCTCGCCGAAGCTTCACGCGAAGGCGGGTAATAACTTTCAATTTCAGGTACTCGGAAATTCCCTGATTTCTCAAATCGCAATTCACGCGCAATATGGCGGTGTATTCCCCAATCTTGCGAAAAGAGAACATGCGAAAAACCTTGTTCCATTGCTTGAGCAAACGCTCCAACAGGCCGAGACATTACTGCGAGGCGACGCCTCGCAGAAAGTCACCATCGCAGAACTGCAAATTATCCTTGCGAGAGAGCCCGACCTATACGAACGGCTGATTGTTTTTCTCCAAAAATACGCGAAACCTGAAATAGATGCGATTGCAGTTACCGTAGGCCCCGGCCTTGAGCCCGCTCTGTGGGTGGGCATTAACTTTGCGCGCGCATTGAACCTCGTGTGGAATATCCCCTTAGTCGCCGTCAATCACATGGAAGGGCACATTGTCATGTCGCTAATGCGACATGACAATTTCCAATTTACAATTCCCAATTTCCAAAAAGAAACTCATACACCTAAACGCTGTGCGCTAAACGCTGTGCGCTACCCCTTACTTTCTCTTTTAATTTCCGGCGGACACACGGAGTTAGTCCTTTCATCAAAATGGCACGATTACAAAATCGTCGGCGCTACGCGCGACGATGCCGTCGGCGAAGCGTTTGATAAGGTTGCGCGACTTCTCGGACTTCCCTATCCAGGCGGCCCGCACATTTCCGCACTTGCGGAAATGTCGCGGAACAACGCCGAACAAACGCGGAAACACGCGGAAAAAGTTCCGCATCGTTCCGCGTCTGTTTCGCATGGTTCCGCGTTTCATTTGCCGCGGCCGATGCTGCATGACGACACTCTGGATTTTTCTTTTGCGGGACTGAAAACCGCTGTTTTAAGAATAGTGCAGGCTCATTCCCCTCTTACGGATGAAATGAAGTCGCGCATCGCTCTGGAATTTGAAGATGCTGTGACTGACGTGCTGGTTGCAAAAACGATGAAAGCGGTGGATGAATACGGAATACAAACGGTGCTCGTCGGCGGAGGCGTTTCTGCAAATACGCATATCCGGGCGCAACTGGCGACACAACTGGCAACCGTAGACTGTAAACTGTTAACTCCACCTCCCGAACTCGCGACGGACAATGCGCTTATGATAGCGCTCGCGGGGTATTTCCGCGCCCAAAATCGGGAGTTCGTAAATCCCGACATGCTCAAGGCAAATGGCAATTTAAAACTCGCCTGAACTGTTTGGTCTTAGTTTGGGGGCGGGCCTGCCCATGCACTAACTTTGGCATTTTCCCGTTTTGCCTCAATTGAAGCCGGAAAGTCAGGCCTTGCTACGATTGCAAAATCCCCTTTGTACTCTCAGAATGAACCTGCAAAACTATGCCAAAGTTTAGTGACGGGTTACTATAGCGAAATGACAGAGCCGTCCAAAGCGCCGGAACCGTTCCTAAAACCTTACAATTCCAAGGAGAGCGAACTGCGGATTCTTAAACTCTGGGAGAAGAGCGGGTTTGCCAACCCCGATGTGTGTGTTGAAAAAGGGGTGACCGCGCCAAATGCCGAATCGTACTCTATTGTACTTCCCCCGCCCAATGTTACGGGAACGCTCCACATGGGGCACGC
>JAUYLR010000076.1 GCA_030698935.1 bacterium | reverse complement strand
ATCTAATTTCCACCCTTGTGCGCGAATCGCTAAGTTTACATTTTGACTATCTACAAACGCATAATTATTTTCTTTCAGCTTCATAGTGTTGCGCCCGCTCCCCCTAGGTCTTCTCTGGGGCATGTGTGCTTTTTTGCGGATACATGTTCTCCAGTATCTCCGCCGCGATTACGGAAAGAGAGTGTTCGCGCCCGACATACGCACGGAGTGTCGCGCGCTCGCGCTCGCGCTCATCCGGCGAGAGCGCTATGGCCGCACTAATTGCGCGGACGAAAGCATCTTCCGTCGGTTCGCTCACAAAAAGTTTAGGGTGCATAACGGCGCGCAATTCGGGATTCCCCGTAACGACAAGGCATCCGGAGGCCATTGCTTCAAACAGAGCTTTGTTAAAACCGGAAGCCGAGCCCGCGTGTATGAACACCTCGTGCGAAGCGTATACAGGGGGCGTTTTCTCGTGAACGACGGCGCCCTTATATGAAACCGCTCCCGAACTTTCAAGTGCGGTGAAGCGTGAGCGCAGATTCTTGAAGTAGGTTTCGTCGGCGGGAATTGCCGGAACTCCGTAGACATCCAACTGCACGTCCTTTTTCCCGCTCGCTGCGCGACCCACAGCCGCAAGTATCAGCTCCAAATGTTTCGCCGCCGCGATGCGCCCCACAAAGAGAAGTGAATCTTTTTTTGCGGTGCGTTCCTCGCGGGCAAAAATCTCTACTTCCACGCCCACGGGAACCAAAACCGCATTCGGAAATCGCGCGACGTACGCATCGGGGTCCGTATGAAAAACAACGTCCGCAAGACGCGCCGCGAGCGCCGTGCGCCACGGCCGCCCCACATCGTTGGCGAGAAGCGCTATCTTTTTGCCGGTCAGCTTCCAAAACCAGCCGGCCAGAATCACATACTCCGCGTTTATATGCACCAAAACGGTGTCGTACTTTCCGCGCAAACGCCATACGTAGCGCCAGAACCGGAAAACGTACTGCACGCGCTTCCAAAAACGCGGGCCCTGCGCGGTTTCTTTCCCCAGAGAATATTCCCGCACATTGGAAGGCAGCGAATGTTCGCCGCGCTGAAGGCAAATCGCATGCACCTCGTTCGTGTGCAGAGCGAATTCCGCCACCCACTGATGGAAGAATCCTAAAATAGGGTCTCCTTTGTCCACGGCCTGCGTACAAATGAGCAGGCGAATATCGCGGGCCGGGGTCGGGCGGAATTTTTCAACAACGCCCGCCCGCACTTTGTCCAACACA
Organism: bacterium; assembly: GCA_030698935.1. GTDB lineage: Bacteria > Patescibacteriota > Minisyncoccia > Phycocordibacterales > UBA2100 > UBA10103. Next base: position 1,439 of record JAUYLR010000076.1, on the reverse strand, counting down.
TCCTTGCCGTAGACACCGGCGAGAAGATCCACATCCTTCCCGCTTGAAATCAGGAGCTGCATGTTCTTTTCCTCCAACGCCTCCATGAGCGTGACTCCCTCTTTGTCCTTGACCGTCTCTTTATACACTTCCTTGAGGGCGGCAAAATCTTTGATGAAACAGTGCCCTCCGGCACCGCGCCCGCTTTTGTGAATCGGCTGGGCGTAGCGGTTGCATATCATCGGGTCTGCAAGAGACGCCTTGTGAATGGCCGACCAATCACACCCCTCTTTTCTGGCAATGTCATAAATCATGTTGAATAGCATGATTTGCACGTATCCGCTCGCGTTGTGCGTGTATTTTATTAATTCCGCCTCGGTGGATGTGCACGTCAGGGTAAAGGGTGCTTGGGGCAGAACGGCGTGTACCGCCTCGGCTGCGGCGCGATGGCGTTCACTCGCCTCGGCCATGCCTACAATGTTGGAAAACGGGTGCGTCGCGTCGTACGCCGCCGTCGCTTCACTCAAAAATTCCGGTGAATAGAGAACTGTCACGTCCGGATACTGCTTCTGAAAAGACACCGACGTGCCGGGAATCATTGTAGATTTGAGGAGTGCAATCTTCCCCTTGCCGACGAGCCCGATGGATGCGCCTACGATAGATGCGTCAAATTTTCCGGCGACTGTCGGCGTAGGAACCGCGATGAAAACAATGTCGCATTCTTTTATTCTGTCTTTATTCTTCCGGAACGGCTCCTCCAGCGCGTAGCGTATCGTCTCGTACCCCCTGCCTTCCAAATCGTCAGCATAATTTTTGCCGATGTATCCCTGCCCGATGAATCCCATTAGAGGTTTTTTCATATATCAACTGTGGCAAATCCGCTGTCCGTGGTGCACTTACGTTCGCTGATATCTATAGGGCCATCGCGAACCTCTAACGGGATGAGGCCGATAAGAGATTTACCGTGGTTCATATCCCCCATAATCCGCGCATTATTGCCGTTTTTTTGCTAACGCGCAAGATTTGAGAATGTTCAGCTTTTCCGCAAAGAGATATATTTCATGGCGATGATCAGAATGCTCACGACGCAAAAGACTATGGACACCGCGAATGCAACTCCCCCCTTTTCAACCGGGTACATCCAATCGTTGCTGTATTCGGGTGCAATCAGGATGAGGAACATGGAAAGCGGAATCCACCAGCGAACAAAACGAAACCATGCTGTATAAACCTCTTCGCGCATGCGGTAGGTTATGAGGGAGAAGAGGAAGAGTGGGATAATAGGGAGAAGATTTATCCCAATTTCAGTCAGTATAAATGGGCAATTACTAGCCGATCCCGCCTTAGTGAGCAAATCACATACACGATAATTGCCAACGTAGTTCCAGGCGAGTAACCCGACACTCAGCAGGGCTGAGACAATCAATAGTATTTTCTTTCTAGTCATAGTCTTAATAACG
>JAUYLR010000059.1 GCA_030698935.1 bacterium | reverse complement strand
ATCCAGTCTTTTGTTAAACGTCGCAACAACGGAATCATATTGCGCCTGCGCCTGCGACAGAACCGATTTCATTTCCTCGTACTTCGTCTGAAGCGCATCATACGACGTCCTGCTTTCATCAACCGCCAATCCCAAATTTTTTAACTTGATTGTCGCTTCTTGCCTGTAATCGTACACAAGATTTACTGCAAGCTGACCATCCTGCGTATAGGCGAAAAGTTCTTTTCCTATTGGTTTTTCCCATATCGCTTCGGCTTCCCGCACTGACGCCAGAAAGTCCTGTTTGGGAATTCCGAAACGGGTGTCAAACGTTCCAAGAGAATACATAATAGGTCTTTTGCACGGCGCATATATGGCTTGAATATTAGCCAGAAATCCCCCGAAACGTTTTTCTAACGGTACACGGAACGCGTAGAATAAGGCTCCGAGCACAAGCACGGTCACAATCATCCTCAAGAAGCGCCACATACTTAATCACCCTCAAGCGGACGCAAAAGCGGAAAGAGTTGTACTTCGTGTATCGGCTTGTCTTCAAGAAACGCAAAAAGCCGCTCGGAAACGCCAAAGCCGAATGCCGGGGGCATGCCGTATTCCATCGCGCGCACATAACTCACGTCCATGCGTTGCGCCTCCTCATCGCCCTTGTCGCGCAATTTCTGCTGTTCCTCAAAGCGTTTGCGTTGGTCTATCGGGTCATTCAGTTCGCTGAAGCCTTTGCCCACTTCGGAGCCGGCGATAATCACTTGGAAGCGTTCTACGACATCGGGATTCTTTGACGAGCACTTCGCAAGCGGTTCAAGGAAAATCGGCACGCCCACGAGAAACGCCGGTCCTGCAATTCCCTTCCGTATCTGCTTCCAAAGCTGGTCAATGGAACGCTCTTTGTTCGGCTCCACGCCGGCGGGCAGTACCTTTGCATCGCGTGCCGCATCTATCGCCTCTTTTGCACTGCATGTAATCGGATTAATGCCAAAATGCTCCTTTATAGCTTCAGTGAAATCAATCGTCTTCCATTCCTCCGCAAAATCAACCTCGTGGCCATTTATAGTAAACGTGTACTTTTTGTAGACCTCGTGAGCCAAGTGCCGGTAGAGCTCCTGCACCAATTTCATTCCGCCGCGATAATCGGAATATGCCTGATAAAACTCCACTTGCGTATAATCCTGCAAATGCTCGCGCGATTGGCCTTCGTTGCGGAAAATCCGGCCGATTTCAAAAGTCTTCGGAAATCCGGCGATAAGCAGGCGTTTTTGCCATAATTCGCCCGCAGAAATTCGCAGGTATACATCTATATCAAGCGCGTTGTGATGCGTGATAAACGGGCGCGCTTCGGCGCCGCCCGGCGACGTTTCCAAAACCGGCGTTTCAATTTCCAGAAAGTCGCGCGCTTCCAAGAATTTCCTGCAGGCCGACCAGAATCGTGATTTACGGATAAACATTTCGCGCAAATCGGCGGTCAACAACAAATCTATTTCCCGCTCCCGCAGCCGCTTCTCGGCGTCTTTGAGTCCAAACCATTCATCGGGAACCGGAAGAAGCGATTTTGAGAGCATCTTCCATGAGGAAACCTTGAGTGACTTTTCACCCCGTTTCGTGGCAAACGGAATCCCGGCAGACTCTACAAAATCGCCCGTGTCCACCACGTTCACGAAAAGCGAAAAGACAGTCTCGGGCATTTCCGACTTCTGAAGAAGCAGCTGTACCCTTCCCGAACCGTCAAAAATATCCGCAAAAATAATCCCCCCTTGTCCGCGCAAGGACATGACACGTCCCGCGAGCGTCACCGCCTCCGCGCTCTTTTCGCGCTTCTCAAAATCCGAAAGAAATTGCGATATATCCGCAGTGCGGGACGAAACCGCCGGATATGCTTCCATGCCGGCCTTTTTCAGCAATTCAAGCTTTTTCAGCCGTTCCGCGCGAATTTCAATCTCCCCCATAGTAGTGCAAATATCATACCATGCACGGGAACAATGGGTTATGTACCCCTAATCACTTGGTCGTCTTCTGTATCTCGTCGGTTGTGTTTTCAAACGGCGCCTGACTGGTTGTCAGAAAATATAAACCGAGAAGCACGAGTGCGACGAGAACGGAAAATACCTTTATTAAAATGTCGCCATGGTGATGGAACATCTTGTCGCTCTTGGCTACCAACTCATCTCCGGATATCATCGGATGATTTTACCATATTCACGCCGAGAGAAAGAACCTATTCATGGCGCAAGGCGTCTATGGGGCTCATGTGTGAGGCCTTTCGCGCGGGGCCTGCCCCGTATGAAAGCCAGCAAGCTTGGGATAAATACCGTAAGATAGATTTCTATTCATGGCGCAAGGCGTCTATGGGGCTCATGTGTGAGGCCTTTCGCGCGGGGTAGAGTCCGAATATGAGTCCGACGATTGTTGAAATCAGGATTCCGAGAACCGCGGCGCCCACGGGAAATGTGAAGTCCCATGCCAGCCCGAACACATTGCTTATCACGAGTGATATTGCGAATGAAAGCCCTGCGCCCAAAAGAATCCCCACTATACCGCCGATGCCTGTGAGAATAATCGCCTCCAGCAAAAATTGCGTGAGGATATTTCTGTTGGTTGCGCCTAGGGCTTTCCGCAACCCTATCTCCCGTGTTCTATCTGTTACAGAAACAAGCATGATATTCATAATGCCTACGCCGCCCACGACGAGCGAGATGGCCGCCACCATTGCAAGAAACACTGTGAGTGTGCTCAACACGGTACCGACTGTTTTCAACAGGTCCGCTTGCGTCTCAATTCCGAAGTCATCCTTGTCGGGGTCCGTAATGCCGTGCAGTTCGCGCAGAGTCGCCTTCACGTCTTCCACCGTCACGGCGACATGTGCCTCACTGTCGGCTCTTATGATTATCCGATTGAAATATTTAATGCCGAATATATATTTCTGCGCCGTCGTGTACGGCAAAAATACGCTTTCATTAAAATTTATGAACGAGGCTCCGCCCTTTTTCGGCATTATTCCAATGACCAGGAAATTCCTTCCCTTGATTTTTATCCTGTCTCCCAAAAGGTCTTGGCCGGGCGCCAACGTATCAGCAACCGTCCATCCCAATATGACGACATCTGCAGCACTTCGCACGTCATCCGCAGAAACGGCCCTTCCACGTTCCGGATATGAATCATAGATATCGGCCATTGATTCGTTACCGCCAAATAAGGTGGGCCGGTACGTTTGTCCGTTATAATAAGCGGTCTCGCTTCCGAAAACTACGGGGATTACATCTTGCGCATACGGGACATTTTCTTTTCTTTGAAGCGCGGAAAAATCGCGTTCAGTAAGAGATGCTGTAAGCGTCGCAAGAACGTCGGTCGGCCCCTTCGGCTGGCGTCCGGGAATAATTCCTATGACGCGCGCGCCGAGTCCCTCAATCTGACTCAAAATCAAATCTTTTGCGCCCTGCCCCAAAGAAACCACCATGATGATGGCCGTTACGCCGATGATAATCCCCAAAATCGTAAGCGCTGAACGGGTTTTGTTCGTCTTTAAACCAGCTAGGGCGATTCTTGCTGCGTGATGAAATGGCATGTTATTTTTGAAAAAGTTTGCCCGTACGGCGATTTAATACTTTTGTATCGCTCTCTATCATCCCATCGCGAAGCCGGATAATGCGCTCGGCGTATTCCGCAGTGTATGTCTCGTGAGTAATCAAGATAACCGTGTGCCCCATTTCATTATGAAGTTTCTGGATAATATCCATTACAACCTCTCCTGATTTGGAATCCAAATTTCCTGTCGGCTCGTCAGCAAAAATTACTTCAGGATTATTTACAAGCGCGCGCGCGATAGCCACCCTCTGTTTCTCCCCGCCGGACAGTTGCGACGGCTCAAAATCCAATCTATGCGATAAGCCGACAGCGTCAATAGCTTTGCGCGCCATCGTGTCCCACAGCTCCTCTTTAATGCCGGAATACAGAAGCGGCAATTTTACGTTCTCAAACACTGTTGTTCTCGGCAGTAAATTGAAAGACTGGAAAACGAATCCCAATTTCTTATTGCGAAGTTTCGCGATTTCGTCTTCTGAATATTCGCTCGTCTGTTTGCCTCCGAAAAAATACTCGCCGCCGCTTTGGCGCTCAAGAAGACCGAGAATATGGAGCAGGGTTGATTTGCCGGAGCCGCTTGGCCCCATAACGGTAACAAATTCTCCCCGGTTGATTTTGAAAGAGAGGCCGCGGAGCACGGGCGTCGCGACATCCTCGTCGGTGTACGTCATCTCCAGATTCTTCACTTCCATGAGAGGCATAGGAGAAGTTTTTAGTTTTTAGTTTTGAGTTTTTAGTGAATGCAGATATTTTCCAACTTTTTGTTCCGTTCTTAAAACTGAAAACTGCAAACTTAAAACTAATTCGCTTTGACCTTATCTCCTTCCGAGAGACCCGACAGTATTTCAACGTTGCCGTTTGAACCCCGCAGACCTGTTTCAATCGCCGCTTCGCGGGTTATTTCGCCTTCAATCAGGGTGACTGTTTTCGCTGAACCTTTGCCGGAAATGGCGCGGCCGGGTAGAAACAAAACGTCGTCCCGCCGTGCGCCCGAAATATCGGTATTTGCGGTCATACCTGACTTAATCCGCTTATCATTTTCTTTAAATTGAAGCGTCGTTTTGTAGGTCGGGACCCCGTCAACAATCGTTTCTGCGGGGTCTATTTTCGTAACGGTCGCGGTGAAAATCACGTCATTGCCGTACGCGTCAAGCGTTACACTCGCGGTGCTGCCGATTTTTATTTTTGCAATGTCGGCCTCCGCGATGTTAGCCTCAATCTGATATTTTGAGTCTGAAATAACAGACGTAAGCACAATGCCCGCATTTGCAGTCTCTCCCGTTTTCGCATCCTGTTTTGTCACAATACCCGCTATCGGCGAGCGTATCACCGTTTTAGCAAGCTGCGCCTCTAGGTTCATGATGCTGGCTTCCGCCGATTCCACTTCGGCCTCCTGCGCCGTTATCTGCTCTTTGACGGTTCCTGCCTTTTTGAGAGCCAGTTTTGATTCCGCCGTACGCAATTTCTCCTGGGACGCCGTAATGTCCTCAAGAGAGGTTGAGATATTGGTCCGTCCCGCGAGTACCGCGGCCTTATAGCCGTCTATGGTCGTTTGAGAAACAGCGGAGTTCGGTTGCAGCGCGTTGACTGCCAGCGAAACTTTGTCCAGAAACTGCTGTACCGCGAGTAAATTGTTCTTGGTGACGGAGATAAACGGCGTCAGATCGCCCGCGCCCGGCGCGCCCGCGATATCAACAGCCCATGATGCAAGCAACGACTCCATCGCCCTCCTCTCTGATTCAATATCGGTTTTCAGTTGCGAATCGCTCACGGTGAAGTTAAATTGCGGGGACGAGCTTCGCGAGTTGGAAAAAAGCTGGTCCACTTTATTGCGTACCGCATCGTCGGAATTGATGTAACCGCTTTTTATATTATTCACAATATTATTCTTCGCATTCTCAACGTCCACTTCCGAGACGAGGATATCTTCCGGTCGCGCGCCGTTTCGGAGTTCGGCCAGCTTGGCAGCTTGTGCTTTTGCCACAGCCTCCGCTTGCGCAAGCTGTGCCGAGAGTTCACCGCTGCTTATAGCAACGAGCATATCGCCTACTCCCACTCTGTCGCCTACAGCGCGGTAGACCGCTGAAATCCTCCCGCCTTTTTCAAATGACAAATCCACATTACCGGCCGGCTTGACATATCCGGTTACGGAGACCACTTGAGACACCGTGCCCCGTTCTACGAGCACATAATCCACAGGTGTTTCTGCACCGGTTCTCATGAAATACCAGAAACCTCCGGCCACGACCGCAACAAGGAGCCCCGTAATCCATGGCCATTTTAGAATGAGATTCTTAGCTTTTTCCATGTGTTTTGAGTTTACATTCTTTCTTGGCGAATATCAACATGACCGCTTCTTGGCATATGCGGCGTCTGATATAGTTCACCGATGCTAGCTTTAATCGCAGCCGCCGCCTTCGTTACCACTTTCCTTGGGGGGGTGTTCGCTTTACGCTTCAGCGACAGATTGCATCTGATATTAGGGTTCAGTGCGGGCTCGGTCATCGGCGTCGCCTTTTTTGATTTACTGCCCGAGTCCTTGGAGCTTGCCGGAGGGAGTTTCGGCGTGGCGACAATCACAAGCGCCGCGGCGCTTGGCTTTGTCGCGTATCTTTTTCTTGACAGAGTCATCACATTGCATGCCCATACCGATGAGAACGGCCATGGCCACAAGGGCGTCCTGGGAGTGGGCAGCCTTTCTGTCCACAGCTTTTTAGACGGCATTGCCGTCGGATTGGCTTTTCAGGTTTCCGCCGCGGTCGGCGCAATCGTAGCCATAGCCGTTCTAGCGCATAATTTCTCCGATGGCATAAATACGGTCGGGCTGATTTTGAGAAATGGCGGCACAAAGCAGACTGCATTCCGCTGGCTTGCTATAGACGCTGCAGCGCCCGTGTTGGGCATCTTTTCATCCCTTTTCTTTTCACTACCGGAACAAACGCTGGGCATCGTTCTCGCTGTATTTTGCGGCTTCTTCTTGTACATAGGGGCCAGCGATCTCCTGCCGGAAAGCCATCACCAACATCCAACGCTGTGGACCACAACAATGACCGCACTCGGTATTGCGTTGATTTACGTCGCCGTTACGCTCGCGGGGATATAATGGTAATCATACACGCGGGATACTTATGTCTCTGAAAGAAAAGATTGAGCGTTTCAAGTACCCGATTAACGGCTTTGTTATTGCATGGCAGGAGGAACCCAACTTCAGATTCCACAATATATGGGCGGTGCTCACACTGCTCGGCGCATATTTTTTGGACGTGACCTATGTGGAGTTCCTCATAATCATCATGATGATAGGTCTTGTTATCGTTGCCGAGCTATTAAATACCGCGCTTGAGGAATTATGCGACAAGTTCCAGCCGACTCATGACCCGCACGTGGCCAAAATCAAAGACCTTGCCGCGGCGGCTGTCTTTGCCTCGGCTATAACTGCGGTACTAGTGGGCCTCGCCATTTTCATCCCCCGCATCATAAACGTATTTGCTGTATGAATTTCATTTCAGCCTTTGATTTGCATTTTGAGCAGGCGCTCTACGCGATACGCGACCCCTCTCTTGTCAAATTCTTTTCCTGGGTTTCCGCGCTTGGAAGTCACTATGCGATTTTCGGTTTGACTTTTGTGGTTGCAATCGCTCTCGCGTATCGTAATCGGTGGTTATTAGCGTCCGGTCTTTTCGCGGGTGTTTTCGGGAGCGCAATCGTCGCGTATGTCTTGAAGGAGATGATTCAAAGGCCGCGCCCCCCTGATTTCTTGCAGGCATACACGGCCACAACCTTTTATTCGTTCCCCAGCATACACGCGACGCTCTCTGTTGCTTTTTATGTATTCATATTATGGTTGATATACGGCACATTATCGCCAACACGAAAATACCTGACAATTGCCGCCGTAGCGATACTTATAATCGCCATTGGTTTCAGCCGACTTTATCTCGGAGTCCATTATCCGAGCGATGTTCTGGCCGGATATGTGCTCGGAGGGGTCTTCGTCCTTCTTGGAATCAAGGTTGCGAAGTATTTTGAGCGCAAGGTTACTTCTGTTTCGTAGTCAAGATTGTTTTCAGAAGCGCCATGCGCACAGAGTGGCCGTAGCCGACCTGTTTGAAGTACACGGCGTGGGGCGAGTCGTCTACTTCCGGCATGATTTCACCGATACGCGGGAGCGGGTGAATGATAAT
>JAUYLR010000070.1 GCA_030698935.1 bacterium | reverse complement strand
AGCCGCTTCGTAGAAACAGAAAAAGTTCTCAAAGCACTGGGCAACAGAAGGCGGCTTTCGATTATCCATCTCCTCAAGACCCGTGGCCCTCTGTCTGTCGGGGATATTGCGGAGCATATCCGGTTATCCTTTGCGGCGACTTCGCGACATTTGCGCGTACTCGCCAATGCCGACCTCGTAGAAAGTGAACAGGTCAACACTACAGTGAACTATTCCCTGCCAAAGAACCGGGACCTGCTACTTGAAGCCGTACTTCGCACATTCTGATACGTTTATCTCTCGTGTGTCTCGAGTGATATTTGCTTATTCAATTGAATTAGCAAATATGACTCGCATATCTTATCTACTGCTTCCGCGGTTTAAGCATCAGGAACAGCGGGGATTTTTCCCGTGCCCTGTCTTCGGCTTCTGTACGGGGCTCTGGCAATTGCGGGAATTTTCCCGCATACTGTGGGGAGTTGCCGTATGGATACCGCTCCGCAATCTTTTAACGACCTTGTTGCATTGCTCTCCTTGCCGGAGAGCGTTCTGCAAATGCTCTCGGCGTACCCGTACGCGTTCGTATTCGTCGGCCTTCTCCTCGGGGGCGAGACCGTGCTTTTGCCCGCTTTGTATCTGGCGGTAATAGGGGTACTCAACGGCTGGCTTGTCATGGGGATAATGATTGCGTCCACGGTGATTTCAGACGGATTTTGGTATTCAATCGGCCGCGGCCTCGCACCGCATTTCATAGAAAGATTCGCGAGCGAAAAGCGCGCCCTTCAGCTCCAGAAAATCTCGCACGTTATCACGGGCAAGGAGTTGATTATCCTCTTTTATTCAAAATTCATTTACGGCACGCGTATCGCGACGCAAATGCTTTGCGGCGCGCGCAAGATTAATTTCTATCGGTATTTTGCCGTCAACACGTGCGCTGTCGTTGCTCTTGGCGCGGTGTATTATCTTACTGTCCGCTCGTCATTCGTAATCGTAAATTATTTCAGCAGTTTTCACTATAGGCTAGTGGTAGTCTTTGTTTTAATAGTCGCGGTGTCCGCCATTATTCATGTATTAGTGTCTAGGCTCGTAAAAAGAAAATGGTATCAGTAATTATTCCGGCGCTTAATGAGCAAGAAACGATTGTGGAAGTCGTTTCTTCCTGCATCGGCCACCCCGACGTTTCTGAAGTAATTGTTGTTGATGACGGCTCGCAAGATGCGACAGTAGAGCGGGCCACGGCGGCGGGCGCCAACGTTATCAAACTGCCGGAAAACGGCGGCAAGGGCGCGGCAATGCATGCAGGCGTCTCCGCCGCGAAAAACGATGTTATTTTATTTTTGGATGCCGACATTACCGGTATCACTTACGAAAATATCTCTCAAATCATTGAACCGGTGATTAACGGCCAATATTCAATGTTTGTGGGTCTGCGAAGCCGCGAGGTCGTATTTCTTAATCATCTTCTGCGTATTTTCCCCATCATCGGGGGCGAGCGGGCGATTGTGAAATCGCTGTGGTACGCGATACCGGCAAAGTATAGAAGTGATTTTAAAGTTGAAGTCGCTTTGAACTATTTCTCCAAACAGACTCCGCTTGGTATGCATTTCACGCTCATTGAGGGCATCGCGCATGTGACGAAGGAGAAAAAATACGGAATTATAACCGGTTTTACCCAGCGGGTGTTTATGGTGTGGGACATTTTAAGTATTTCCTTCACGCTCTATGTCCTCGGCTTTTTCAAGAAAATATTTCTCTCACATTTTCCGCGCGTTTAGCATCAAAAACAGCGGGAATTCTTTTCTCGCCCTGTCTTCGGCTTCTGCTCTCGGACCTTTTTCACTCACGCGGTTGGAAATCCATTCCTCCAAGCCGACGAGCGCGAAACCGTGCTTCGCCAATTCCTTTATGTAGAGCTGGAGCGGGCGGTGGTACGACATCGTCGTAACGCCTGGCGCGGAACCCGGATGCATTTGTATCTCATGCGAGCTTTCGGAAAGGTATCTGTCTAGCCGGCGGAATTGAATATTCGTCGCATTATCAAACCCCCACGTTGAATCGCGCAAAATACGGAAGCAGGGGTGGTTGAGGACGACGACAAACTCCCCGCCCTTTTTCAATAGGTGCGACACCTGCGCCAGAGCACCGGAAAGATTCTTTATGTTTTGCAATGCGAGCACGCACACGGCCGTATCAAAAGATTCGTCGGGCAAAGGCATGCGCTCTGCGGGCCCGGCTAAATAGCTTATTTCTGATGGTCCAATTTTCTTCGCGATTTTTATTAATTCCGGCGCGATGTCCGCGCCTGTCACGATTGCGCCTTCGGCGTGAAGCGCCCGCGAAAAAAATCCTTCACCACAGGCAACATCCAGTGCGCGTTTTCCGCGCACACTCCCTAGCACGCGCAACAAGTTCGGCTTGATGACTTTCTCGTGGTACGTATCTCCCGATTCGGAAACATGTTGGTGATACCAATCGGCCACATGTCCCCACGAGGTTCCTTGTTTTCGCGGCGCTACTTTCGGCCTCGGCTTAAAGATTCCTTTTTTCGGTTTTTGCATGCGGGTATCAGGCCTGTTCCTTCTCGCAGATATCAACAACGGCCAGTTCAAGGGGTAAATACGGAACAGCGGCGTATGCCATTCTTTCGTATGCCTCCAAGAGCGCGCGCATAGTATTTGAATTCACCCCCGGCTCTTTTGAAAGTTTCCTCGCAAGTTCCACGTCTGCTTCGCCAAATTCACTCGCGAGCGTCTCCGCAACATCGGGCGCAAGGCGCAAAAGAAGAACGACGCGCATTCTGTGTATGAGAAGTTTCGCGAGCACGCGCGGGTCCATATTCTCCGAGACAGTTTTCTGTATCGCCCCAAGTGCCGCCGATGAGTCCTTTTTGGCGAGGGCGGATAGAAGGTCGCGAACAAGCTCCGCACGCGGAGCGCCTGAAACCAACTCCACTTCTTCTGCGTCAATCTTTTTATCTTTAGAGACGGAGAGTACTTTCTGCAAAATGCCGAGCGCATCGCGGAACGAGCCCTCCGCCAATAGCGCAATGAGCTCGGAGGCGGGGCGGTCCAGCGTGTAGCCCTCCTTTTTCGCCACATCGGTAATCGTCTGCGACAAGATTTCGCGCGTCGGTTTTTTAAACGTGTAAATCTCACAGCGTGATTGCACCGTCTCCGGCACCTTGTCGCGCTCCGTCGTCGCCAAAATAAAAATCACATGCGCCGGCGGTTCTTCAAGCGTTTTCAGAAACGCATTCCACGCATTTCGCGAGAGCATGTGCGCCTCGTCCACGATGTACACCTTGTACGGAGACTCAAGCGGCATCACATGCGCGCCTTCGCGCAGTTCGCGGATATCGTCTACGCCGGTGTTGGAGGCCGCGTCTATTTCATAAATGTCGTTCGGCGTGACGCCGATATCCCGCGCGAAGATTCGCGCCACGCTGGTCTTCCCCGTCCCCCGCCCGCCGGAAAACAAATATGCGTGCGCAATTTTCTTGTTCTTTATTGAGGCCTCCAACACACGGACGACATGGTCCTGCCCGCGCACTTCGCCCCACGCTCCAGGCCGATACGTGCGGTATAAAGTCGCATGTCTGCCCTCCTTCTTAGTCATATATCCAGTATAACATCAGTGAGAATTGCCCGTGCTTCGGCATAATTATTTGTTTCCATAAGCTTCATGCGTAATTCCTTGGCGCCATTCCAACCCCTAATGTATGAAGCAAAGTGCTTTTTCATGGTCGCATAGTTCGCCGTCTTTGAGAGTAGTTCTTCAAAAAGTGCCAGATGTTCCGAAAGCGCCTTCAGTTTCGCCTCTTTAACATTCGCACATTCTGCAGAATGTGCGAATAAGAAAGGATTGCCGAAAATCGCCCGACCGAGCATCACGCCGTCGCAGCCAGATTCGGCGGCTTTCGCGCGCGCATCCGCGATATCCCGCACATCACCGTTGCCGATTATGAGCGTCTTGGAGCCGCGTGAGTCGCGTATCGTGACAGCCTTTGCGACCATATCCCACCGCGCGGGCACATTGGACATTTCCTTGCGCGTGCGCGCATGAATCGTTATCGCCGAAAGATTCTCGGCGAGCAATTCGGGGAGCCACGTTTCCAATTCGTTCTCCAGATACCCCATGCGCGTTTTTACCGAAACGGGCAATCCCGCTTCTCCCGCCGCGCGGATAAGTTCTCGCGCAAGTGCCGGATTTTTAATAAGTGCCGCACCACACCCCGATTTTTCCACCGCCCTGTCGGGACACCCCATGTTGACATCAATGCCGTCAAAGCCGAGTTTCGCAACGTGTTCCGCGGCATACTTCATCCGCTCCGGCGATGAGGTAAAAAGCTGGGCGACAATGGGGCGTTCGGAATCTGAGAACAGAAGTTTTGCTTGTAACTTATTCCACCCGGATTCAGTTCCCCCGTTAGAAGTAGCCCGTCCACAGGTGCACATCTCCGTCTGATGTGCCCGCCCCAAAGGCCCTTCGGGCGCGCTGGCGCGGGCGCGACTTCTAACGGGGTTCGCAAAAAATAAGCCGTCTGCCGAGGTGAATTCTGTGAACATCACAGCAGGCTTGCCGTAACGCGCAATAAGGCGACGAAAAGCCGCATCAGTCACGTCCTCAAGCGGTGCCAGCGCGAAAAATGGTTTAGGCAGTGTGGTCCAAAAGTTACTCATGATGAGCAGGTTAGCACAAAGCCAGCCCCTAGCAGCTAGAAGCTAGAAGCTAATTCTTATTCTTATAATACACGCGGTTCCCAAAACGAAGGTCTACGTATTCAATTTTGTTCTCCTTCCCGCGCAAAGAATCACTGGAAAGCACATCTTGGAGATTCCCCACCAACGTATCTGCATCTGCGCCGAATGACGCGCGCAATGCAAACCCGCCGAACAGTGAAACCTTGAAATCCTGTTCGTTCTCAACTGAAACATCCGTAACCTGATATCCCCGTTCTTTCAGGCGGGATACAAAAGCGAGAACACCTGTGAAATGCTGTGGTAGAAATGTTTGTCCGATGGGCGGCGAACTTGTCGCGAGCCCGCCCGTGAATACGACTCCGCCGGGAGAAGTAGTGCTCGCTGATTTCGCAAACACAAACCCTGCCTCATCTATATCAAAGCAGTCCTGTCCCGCTGTCTGATTCCCATTGCCTATTGCCTCTTGCCTATTGCCTGTTCCTTCGCACCAACGTGCGAACGGTTCACGTTCAACAACGGTAACGTTAATCACCTGCGCCATGAGCGCATCGCGCGAGATTTGCGCGGAAAGAATCCGCGGAAAATATTCTGATATGCTTTTCACAATGTCGGCCTTGGGGTACAGAAAAATATTTTCCCGCGAAAAAAGATGGTAGCTCCCGTCGTTGAGTTTTGTATCTATGAACGCTCTGATGAGTGGGGGCGGGATATTCTTTGCTCCGCTGACTGAAACCTCTTTAATTGCAAATTGAGGCAGGTACGTAAGCACGCTCAATCCGTATACGGCACCCGCGCCAATACTAAGGGCGACGAGCACAAGGAGCGCCCGTAGCTTCCTGTGGCGGGTGCGCAAGCTTGATTTGCGGTGCGCCGGCCATTCAAGCCGGATTGTGCGCCTTGCCCCTTGTGCGGGACCCGGCTTGCGTTTCCGCAGGTCTATCACTTTTGACCTCCGCACTGCATTTGACATTGTTTCTATTTTGCCACGCCGGCATTTCCCATCACATCCTTCCCCATATATCCCTGAAGCGCCTCGGGAACGCCGATACGGCCATCCGCGCGCTGATAGTTCTCCGCGATTTGCGTTAGAATCCGCGGCATCGCGAGCGCGGTGTTGTTGAGCGAATGCACGTAGCGCACCGTGCCCGTTTCATCGCGGTAACGTATATTGAGCCGGCGCGACTGGAAATCGTGGAAGTACGAGGAAGAATGCGTTTCGCGGTATTGTTTTTCCGAAGGCAGCCACGCCTCAATATCATATTTTTTCACCTGCCCCAATCCCAAATCGCCGCCGCAATTAATGACGACGCGGTACGGCAGTTTCAATTCCTGCAGTAACGCTTCCGCATTTGCCGTGAGTTCCTCGTGATACTTCACCGATTCCTCGTGGCTCGCCTCGCACAAAACCACCTGCTCGTATTTCACGAATTCGTGTATGCGGAAGATTCCCTTTGTATCTTTGCCGTAGCTCCCCGCTTCCCGCCGGAAACACGGCGAGAAAGAGAAGAATTTAACGGGCAAATCTTTCTTGTCCAAAATTTCGTCCATGTAATATCCCATCGTGGGAACCTCCGCCGTTCCTGTCAGGTAATCGCTGTCCTGCGTTTTGTACAAATCCTCCTCGCTTTGCGGCAAATATCCCGTGCCCATAAACGGTTCCTTGCGAACGAGTGACGGAGCTATCATCGGGGTGAAATCCGAACGGTTCGCAAATCGTTCCTCAACGAAACGCTGGAGCGCCCACACGAGGCGCGCGCCGTCGTTCGTTAAAAAATATCCGCGGAAGCCGGCGACCTTTGAGCCGCGCTCGTAATCCGCCATGCCGTTTGCGAGCAACAACTCAACATGGTCTTTCGGTTGAAAATCAAACTTAGGGATTTCTCCCCACTGTTTGACCTCTTTATTGTTCGCGTCTGAATCCCCGTCTGGCACCGACATATCGGGGACATTGGGCACTGTCACCATGAGCGCACGCCATTCTTTCATCACTTCCTGCATGGATTCTTCGTCTTTCCGGAGAATCTCTTTGAGCGTCTGCATCTTGCTGATTATCATCTGCCGCTCCTCTTCCGCTTTCGCTGAAGCAATCGACTTTGAAGCGACATTCTGTTCCGCCCGTTTCTCATCTATTGAAGCCTGTAAAAGCCGGCGCTTGTCGTCTAAGGCCAAGAGCGCATCAATATCAACGGCGATGTGCTTCTTCTTCGCGCCCGCGATGACGATGTCTTTGTTTTCGCGGATAAACTTAATGTCTAGCATAAAATAGCTTGTAGCTTGTAGCTTGTAGCTTGTAGCAAACGCAAAAGGCTTTCGGGTCCCTTCTGGCTACCTGCTACCGGCTACTAGCTACCGGCTCACTGAAATACTATCACACGAAATCCGAGGTGAGGAATTGCCCAAAGGAAAAAGCCGTTCGCCTATTCCGGTCGTTGTATTGACTGGAATAAGTAAACGGCTCTCAAGCCACACGGTCACTTTTTGATGAAGAACGACCCCGTGGTTATCAAACGGTATACGCATGCAATCAGCGCCGCAACGCACATGCCAGCGGCGATGACTACCCATTTCCATGTTGCGAGTTTTCGTTGCACGATAACCTCCTCGTGGACGTGCCGGGCGGGATTGCCCAATTTTGAGCGTTTTCCACTACTGACTACTGACTACCTTTCCACATGTTCGATACGTTACTGTTACTTGACACTCAATACGCTTGTATATACAATGTATATGTGGGTGATATGAAGTACTTTAACTGGAACTCTGAAAAGAATAAGAAACTGATTAAAGAAAGAGGAGTTTCTTTTGAGATGTGTTTGGTGAAAATTGAAGATAAAGATGTGTTAGACGTTTTGGAAAGCATAAATCACCCCAATCAAAGAATATTTGTTCTAGAGATTGATGAATATGTTTATTTAGTGCCTTTTGTTGAAAATGAAGATGAGATATTTCTAAAAACTATCATCCCGAGCAGAAAATTCACTAAAAAATATTTAAAATAAAAAATTATACGTATGAAAACAGATATAAAATTGGCAAAAGAAGAAAAGAGCATCTTAAAATCAGCGGAAAACGGTGGATTTGTTTCTACGCAATACAAAACAAAAAATATTGCTCAATATTCCAAGATAGCAAAAGCCACATCGGCAAAGAATAAAACTATATCTATAAGAATCTCAGAAATTGACTTAATGAAATTGAAGGCGATGGCCGTACAAGAAGGCATGCCATATCAAACATTAATATCATCTTCAATACATAGACTTACCAGATAACAAAATTGTCACATGGTTCGTTGATGCGGGAAATGGTATCTATACGACAGGTTCATTTTGTAAAACATATTCCCGAAAATCGCTGTCTACCGCATCAAAATCAACCACATCAACTTTGTACGGGATAGTTGAATCATAAAAACTGTCCCGCAACTCCGAGAGTTTCTTTTGCGATACTGTGTTGCCCACGACAGCAAGGTCAATGTCATTAAATTTTTCTTTACGCACTGAAGAGCCAAAAAGGAAATGGCGGTTCGAGCCGCGCGGGTCGAATGTTGTTACAACGTTCTTTACTTGTTCAATGTAGTTAGTCTTCGTCATATGCCGTCTACAGGCGAATCAGCAGATTCGTGGCTTGGCCCGCCTATCCCAACCGATATGCCCATCAAGCATACCACAATTGTCACCCGATACTCACAAATTGCCCGACCATAATACCTATGAAAATTGCGATGCCGGCGAGAATGGCCATTCTCAAGCCCCGGCTAACCATTCCTGTGCGCGACATCTTGCCGCTCGCGAGTCCGAGAATAAAGAGTGCGATAAGTGAAGCGATGATAGAAACCGCGATGGCGCTCTTGCTTTCAATAAAAATATACGGCGCGATTGGGATTAGGCCTGCGAGAATGAATGAGAACAGCATCACGATACTGCCGATGACGGATTGTTTGAAGCCAACTTTATCGCGAGAGAGATACTCCTCTGTTGCTTCCTCCGAAAGAAAACTGCCGACGGCCATGGAAAATCCTTCCACGCATATATAGACGATGCCCGTGAGCAGAATGACACTGCGCGGGGTTTGAGTGGCAATACCCGCGAGAAGGCCTACCGTGGAAACCAAGCTGTCTTCCACGCCAAAGATAATATTTCTTATGTAAAGCGCTTTCGTGCTGTCCATGGCACTCATGCTACCACGCCTTAACCCATAAATCGGCAGCCCCAAAATACCTCGTGCCGATTTCCTTATGCTAGTGTTTTGCAAAACACTAGCATAAGGAATCCATGGTGCGACCATGCCCGAGGACTCACCTCACATGCGGAATTCTCGAGGAGAGACCTCGGGCAATTTTGCGACTTTGGGAATTTTGTGATTTTATTTTGCAAATTGCGAATTGCAAATTGGAAATTCCACAGCGATGCTATTGACATCGCTTGTGCATGCTGTATACCAATACTATCTACAAGAAAAAAATAAATAACCGGAAGAAGCCAAATTGAACCCCGTTAGAAGTCAGAGCTGGTATGTGTACGTCTTGCTGAGCAAGAAGACCGGCGGTTGGTACATCGGATCTACGAAGGAAATGCAAAAAAGAATTTTATCTCACAATAGCGGCAGAAATCGTTCCACAAAATATGGGATTCCGTGGGGCATGATTTATTGTGAGATAGGTCTCAATCGAGATGATGCTCGTGCGCGGGAACGATATTTAAAATCAGGTCAAGGTCGGAGATATTTAAAAAATCGCCTTAAATTCTTTTTTGCCATATGACTTCTAACGGGGTGAAACAGCAAAAATTTGACGGGAAAATTCTGATTGTCGGTTTTGGAAGCATCGGCCAAGGCGTCCTTCCGCTTTTGCTCCGGCACCTCACGGTGCCGCCGGAAAAAATTACCATTGTCACCGCCGACAAGCGCGGACGCTCGGTCGCCAAAGAATTCGGCGTGCGGTTCATGCTTGAGCCGTTAACTCCCGATAATTACGAGAAGGTGATTTTGTCGCATATCGGGCGCGGAGATTTTCTCTGCAATGTTTCGGTTGACGTTTCTTCCACCGACCTCATTAAACTTTGTCAGGAAAAAGGCATTCTCTACATAGATACGGTCGTTGAGCCGTGGGCAGGTTATTACACCGATGCATCGCTTTCTATGTCGGAACGCTCTAACTATGCTCTACGGGAAAAAGCGCTCGCCTTGCGCCCGCCTGCGCGCGACGCGCGGGCAGGCAATTTACCTATCACGGGCCCGCGTCCCACGGCTGTGGTCGCGCACGGCGCAAACCCCGGCCTCGTTTCCCACTTCGTTAAGGAGGCGCTTTTGAGAATCGCAAAAGATACCGGCGAAAAAGTGATGGAACCTAAAACGCGCGAGGAATGGGCGGCGCTCGCGCAGAAACTTGAGATTAAAGTCATCCACATCGCCGAGCGCGATACGCAGGCGCCCAAGAAACCGAAGCAAATGGATGAGTTCGTCAACACGTGGTCCGTGGACGGTTTTTATTCCGAAGGATGCCAACCTTCGGAAATGGGATGGGGCACGCATGAAAAGCACATGCCTGAGAAAGGCCGGAAGCACGATTTCGGATGCAAGGCGGCTATTTATCTGGAACAGCCGGGGCTCGCAACGCAAGTGCGCAGTTGGACGCCGATATCGGGCCCGCAGTACGGCTGGGTTATCACGCACAACGAATCAATCTCCATCGCCGATTACCTGACGGTGAAAGACGAGGGGCGTGTCGTGTACCGGCCGACCGTCCACTATGCGTATCACCCGTGCGACGGCGCCGTCCTCTCGCTTATTGAAACGGCGGAGCGCGGCGGCACCATGCAAAATATCTCGCGTCTTATCAGTAACGAGATACTTCCCGGCGGCGTAGACGAACTCGGCGTGCTCCTCATGGGGCATAAGAAGAATGCGCTGTGGTACGGTTCGCGCCTCTCAATAGATGAAGCGCGCGCGCTCGTTCCCCACAACAACGCGACAGGTTTGCAGGTCTGCGCGGGAATTTTGGGCGCAATGATTTGGGCAATACGAAATCCAGAAGCGGGAATTGTGGATGCCGAAGAACTTGACCATCACGTCGTGATGGAAGCCGCGCTCCCCTACTTGGGCACCATGCTCGCCGAATACACCGATTGGACGCCACTCGCCCAGCGCGGCGAACTCTTCCCCGAGAAGTTGGACAAGAAAGACCCGTGGCAATTCAATAACTTTTTGGTTTCGTAGCTGTAATCACCTCCGTGCGATTAACTCAACCCGTTGCGTTAATCGCACGAGCGAGCTGATGGGTTATAAGGAAACAAATCAAGGACTCCCCTTGATTTTCTATATCGCCTGCGAGACGTGATAGGATTACATCTCATGCCGGAAATTACTGTTCTCAATACGGCGGACTTCCCGCCGCTCCTCAAAGAAATCGCCGACCCGCCGAAGAAACTGTACGTCCGCGGGAAATTGCCGAGCACCGATTGGAAGTGGCTCGCGGTAGTCGGCTCGCGCGCGATGACGAGCTACGGCCGGCAGGCGTGCTCGCATTTGATTTCCGGTCTGCGCGGATATCCGGTGGTGATTGTTTCCGGCCTCGCGTTCGGCGTAGATGCCGCGGCGCATAAAGCCGCGCTAGAGGCGGGACTCCCGACAGTGGGTGTTCCGGGGTCGGGGCTTGATTGGAGCGTGTTTTATCCGCGGGCGAATGTGTCGCTGGCGCGCGAAATAATAAAGGCAGGGGGAGCGCTCCTTTCCGAATACGAGCCGGAGTTGAAAGCCGCCGATTACACGTTCCCGCAACGGAACAGAATCATGGCCGGCCTGTGCCAAGCGACACTCATGATAGAAGCAAAGGAACGCTCCGGCTCGCTCATTACGGCGCGGCTGACGACAGAGTATAACCGCGAATTGCTTGTCGTACCGGGCTCTATTTTCAGCGCCGAGAGCCGTGGCACGCACCAGTTTCTGAAACTCGGCGCAACTCCGGTTACAGAGCCGGAGGACATTTTGCGCGTGCTCGGAATTAAACTTGAGGAGAAATCAAAGGTCGCGCGCGAAGACCTCACTGAAGACGAAGTGAGGGTGTTACACATTATTGCCAACCCGTGTTCGC
>JAUYLR010000053.1 GCA_030698935.1 bacterium | reverse complement strand
GATAGAGGCCGTTTCCCACTATTCCTATTTTTGTTTTTAACAACACGTGGAGTTTGTCTAAGAATTTCTTGCTACCGCTTGTGAATATGGTCATGAGACGGGAGGGCTTATTCTTATATCGGCCTATGTGCACACATCCATCGCCGTCGAAATATCCCCTGACGAATGAACCCAAGTTTTTTAAGGGAACCTTCGGAAACTCCATCGTGAAAGATTTATGCGGCGTGAGCCCCAATCTCACCAACCGATTGTACATCTTTGAGTTCCCGATTCTGAGTAAGTACCTTCGCTTGTAATTTCCACCCTTATCGTGTTGCACTATGGTGTGTTCTGACTCCAGCAATCTTCTTATAGTCACTATTCTATCCTGATCGGTATTTGTTACGCGTACATATTTACCTCTAATATACGACGCATCCTCAAGACTGCCGTCTGCATACAAAAAACCGAGCACATAGGCCATTTCTTCAGACCACGTATCAAAAAATGCATCGTTAACCCTGTAGCGTATACCCACGCATAAATTATAGAGGGTAACGTGCAGTACTGCAAGAATTACTTGCGCAAAAGTGTGTCAATTTTCTGCCGGTGTTTTTCGCCCAAATCAAGCTCAAAATCAACGGTCGGGAGAAACTTCATTTCACTTTTCTTTTTTAGATATTCGCGGAAATCCGTGCGGACGCGTTTTGCGAACTGCAACGCTGATTGCTCAAACTTCTCCGGCAATACCGAGAAATATATCGTAACGTTCTTGAGGTCAGGCGACATGTCGGAACGGGTGACAGTGATAAGCGATTGATGATTGGATTCCCGCTCAAGAAACTCTCCCGCCAAGCGCGCGATAAGTTCCGCAACTTGCGTTTGGCGCCGTGAGGACATGGCATTATTTCAGAACTGTCGTGAAGCCCTGAAGCGTATCGCCCTGCGTGATTTCAAAGACAGCTTCTATTTGTGCGCCGAATTCTCCGCCCGTCTCCACCCGGTCCACGTTTTCCTTGTGAGATTGGATATTCTTTATTTTCCCGGTACCGATGATTGTCCCGCGTCTGGATACCCGCACGGAGCCGTTACGTTCCAAATACCCTTCGGCCACAGAGCCGCCGACAACATGGAGATTTTTCTGCGTGCTGAATTGCCTGACGACTTTTGCGCTCCCCGTTATCTCCTCAACGCTTCTCTTTGGAGCGGACTCTTTCAGAATTTCCTCCAGCCTCTCCACCAGTTTATAAATGATATCAAACTTCTCAATGCGGATGCCGTGTTGCCGCGCGCGCTCAAGGGCGGGCGCGTCCACATTCACGTTAAACCCGACGACGACGGTTTGCGTTCCGAACGACGAGGAGGCGGCTTTAATGTCATTTTCCGAAATGTCGCCGATGCCGGAGAGGACAATCTTTACCTGCGCATGTTCGTCGCCGATGCGGCGCATCTCATGCTCTATGGCTTCCAGAGAGCCGGTGGTATCGGCTCGCACGACAATCGGTATTCGAAAAATCCCGTCCGCTTCATCCGCCGAAGAACCGGATACAATACGAGAACCCGCTCTCTCGTGCGTTTGAGCAGCAGAACGCGCACTCTCGGCATCGCGCCTGCTTTTGTATGATTGGAACGGCTCGCCCGCAATGGGCAACTCATCAAATCCGGTGATAGAGACGGGGCTGGAGAGCCCCGCATGCTTGATGGATTTCCCCGCGAAATTTTCCATAATGCGCACCGGGGCGACAGCGCGCCCCGCGCGCACCGACATGCCGCTTGAAAGAGTGCCGTTCCTGATGATGAGCGTTGCCGCGATGCCGCGCTTCTGGTCGCGGTGCGCCTCAATGACCCATCCTTCAGCGGGAAGGGATGCATCCCCCGTGAGCCCCTCCACCTCCGCAACAACGAGAATAAGGTCAAGCAGCGTTTCCACGCCGGTGCCGTTCTTGGCCGAAATCGCCGTCCACGGCACGTCTCCGCCGAGCGTTTCAAGATAGACGGCGTTTTCCATGAGCGACGCCTGCGTTTTTTCCACATTCGCGTTCGGCTTGTCTATTTTGTTTATTGCAACGATGAACGGGATTTTCGCCGAGCGGATACTTTCTAACGCTTCCAACGTTTGCGCCTTGACGCCGTCGTCGGCGGCGACGACGAGTATCGCGATATCGGCGACATTGGCGCCCCGCGCGCGGATGGCTTGGAACGCCGCGTGCCCGGGTGTGTCAATAAAAGTAATTCGTTTCGTCGCATGAATAACTTCATACGCGGCGACGTGCTGGGTGATGCCGCCTGCCTCGCCCGCAACGGTGTTTGCATGCCTGATGAAATCCAGGAGCGTTGATTTGCCGTGGTCAACGTGACCCATGACCGCGACAATAGGCGGCCGTTCTGCACTTTGTGATTTTCCTGACATAGTGAATTCCTGAGGCCATACGAGGGCGTGATTGGGGGAGTATACGCCTTCATAATGCAAAAATCAAAAGTCAAAATGCAAAATGACAAATTAAAATTTGGAATTTTCATCTTTGGGTTACATTTTGATTTTTGATATCTGCATTTTGATTTTGCGTCGGTAGCCAATACAATCAGGTCATGTTTGATTTTCTGCGATACCGACGCATATATTTGGATT
>JAUYLR010000047.1 GCA_030698935.1 bacterium | reverse complement strand
AAATTGGAGCGCACGGTGATGTCGCTCATCTGCTTGAGGAACCGTGTGCCGTAGGCAGGAGTCTCCGAGGCTTTGCCGATTCTGTGCAGAGCCATCGCAATGGAACCTTCGGAGACCTCCTCCAGCAATATTTTTTCCACTTCCGGTTTTATTCTCCGCGCGACTTGCGCGTTGTTGGCAAGCCCCTCCGCCATCGCTTCAGCGATAAAGGGTGAACGCTGGATTATTCCCTCTACTACCTGACTTACGGTTTTCATCCCGTTAGAGGCCCGCCTGCCATCGCCTGAAAGCGCGATAGTAACGAGCTTGATTAACTAATAAATATCTAGTGTCTGTTGCCAATACCGCTGACTCAGCTCTGGCTTTGGCGGGCAGGCAGGAAGCAAAGCTTCCCGACCTAGATATATTGCTACTGATCGACCTCATTGATACGCGACTTAAATGTGACATAAAGAAAATTTGTCTTCCGCGGCCTCTAACGGGACGGGTATTGTTATAATCATAACAAACTGGTACAATTCTGTCAATATTCCCCAAAAACTTGTTATAATGCCTGCGTAGGCACATTATTACCTCTCGGTTACCATAAGCAATTAATGTATGGCTAAATCTACATCATCACAAAAACTCTCGGTTGGCATCTTGGGTGCAACCGGCATGGTCGGACAGAGATTTGTTCAACTGCTTGAAAACCATCCGTGGTTTGAAGTGCGCGCGGTCGCGGCTTCAAGACAGTCCGCAGGAAAAACATACGCGGAAGCGGTTCTGGGCCGATGGAAATACTCCACCCCTATTCCCGCGGGCACGCGCGACCTCGTCGTACTTTCAGTTGAGGATGACGTGGAGAAAATACAAGCCCATGTGGATTTTGTGTTCAGCGCGATGGACATGGAGAAAGAAGATATACGCGCGTTGGAGGAGCTGTACGCGTCGCGCGGCGTGCCGGTGGTTTCCAACAACTCCGCCCACCGCTGGACGGCGGATGTGCCGATGATTATGCCGGAGATAAATGCGGACCACCTCGCCATGATTCCGATTCAGCAGAAAAACCGCGGGTGGGATGCGGGATTCATTGTCGTCAAACCGAACTGCTCCGTTCAGTCATACATTCCCGCGCTTGAGGCGCTTAAAGAATTCGGTCCGCAGGAAGTAATCGTCTCAACCCTGCAGGCCATTTCCGGCGCGGGAAAAACCTTTGAAACAATGCCTGAAATACTGGACAACGTCATCCCCTTCATCGGGGGCGAGGAGGAAAAATCGGAGAAAGAACCGATGAAAATATGGGGGCGGATTGAAAACGGCGCGTTCGTGCTTGCAACGACACCAAAAATCTCCGCCACGTGCATCAGAGTTCCCGTTGCCGATGGTCACATGGCTTCCGTCGCTGTCTCGTTCAAAACGAAACCGGCTCGGGATGCGATTCTGAAATGCTGGCGCGAATTTGAAAGCCCCCTTGAGGGCCTCGGCCTCCCTTCAGCGCCGCAAAAATTCATTACATATTTTGAGGAAGACAACCGCCCGCAGACAAAACTGGACCGCGACATCGGGCACGGCATGGGAATAAGCATCGGCAGATTGCGGGAAGACGCCGTATTGGGATGGAAATTTGTTGCCCTTTCTCACAACACCATTCGGGGCGCCGCGGGCGGAGCGGTGCTCGTGGCGGAACTTCTCAAAGCCAAAGGCTACTTGCGCGCGCAATAATATGGCACACGTTCCTAATATCATAATAAAATTCGGAGGCACTTCTGTCGCAACCAAAGAGGCGGTTCTCGCGATTGTCGCGATAGTGAAACGCCACCGCACATCGCGACCGGTGGTCGTCGTGTCGGCCATACGCGGCGTCACCGAGGCGCTTCTCGCGCTTGCTAAATGCCCAAAAGCACAGATTCCGAGCCATATTTCGGCCATCCGTGCAACGCACGAGGCATTAGCTACTGCGCTGTTCCCCGCCGAGACAGTGTCGGATATCCTCGGGTACGTTGATGCACAGCTCGCAAAAACGGAAGCGCTCGCGCGCAAAGGAAGATTCTCTCCGGAGAAAATGGACGTGCTTGTGTCTTCGGGAGAAATTATGTCGTCGTATATGATTTCTCATGCCCTGCGGGCGCACGGCATTGATTCCGCGCAGGTTATTTCAACGGAGATAGTCGCCACCGATGATAATTTCATACAGGCGGAATTCCTTCCGAAAGAAACGGAAAAAAACGCGCGGAAAATAATCGTTCCGCTCATCCGGAAAGGAATCGTGCCGGTTGTTACGGGATTTCTCGGCTGTGCTCCAGACGGCCGCACGACAACGCTCGGCCGCGGTGGCTCCGATTACTCCGCATCCATTCTGGGGCGCTCGCTTGGTGCAAAAGAAATTCAGATATGGACCGATGTGGACGGCATCTTTACCGCCGACCCGCGCGTTGTCAAAAACGCGCGCATCATTTCGGATATTTCGTATCGCGAAGCATCCGAAATGGCCGCTTTCGGCGCGAAAGTCCTCCACCCGAGGACCATCAGGCCTGCCGTTGAGAGAAATATTCCGGTGCGCGTGTTGAATACGTTTAATCTCAAAGCGCCGGGCACCCTTGTCAGCCCGCGTTCTACGGGCACCGGATTGAAAGCTATCGCCTTCAAAAAAGACGTGGTGCTTGTCAATGTCTATTCGGACTCAATGCTCTTCTCCCGCGGATTCCTCGCGCGTATGTTTGAGATATTCGCACGGCATCAGATTTCCATTGATTTGGTCTCGGTCTCCGAGGTCAGCGTTTCGGTTACGTTGGATAATAGCAACGGTCACCTTGAGACGGCAGTCAAAGAACTGGGGACATTCTCAAAAGTCGGAGTGCATAAAGACAGCTTCGGCATGATATCGCTCATCGGCGAGGGAATCGCATCCGCGCAGGATATAATGAGAGACGTATCCGCACGGTTCAGCAAGCACAGAATACCCCTGCGGATGATTTCTATGGGGGCATCAGACATCAACATCAGTTTGGTCATACCCGCGACTGACGTCGTGCGGGCGGCTAACATGGTACACGACACGTTTCTGAACAAATGACTGTATGCCCGGACACTAAGTATGCCGTCGCCTCTTATGAACAAAACCACTATGAATATATTTATAACTATTGGAAATATGTTTAACCGCGCTGGAATTGCTTCGGCGCACAATTACGGCACACTTAGTGTGCGGGTATGCACATAGGATTACTCGGACATGGAAATATGGGAACTGAAATTGAACGGCTCGTTCGCGTTGCGGGCGTGCACGATGTTTCTGTCATCGGCCTCACAGAGCCTGCGGGCGGGATAGATACGGCGGGGCTCGAAAATGCCGACGTTATCATTGATTTCACCTCGCCGGAAATAGTTCTGAACGACATTAGGACGGTGGCAAAAGCGGGTAAAAATCTGGTGGTGGGCACTACTGGATGGCAGGAACATTTGCCGGAGGTTGAGAAAGTAGTTCGCGAGAGCGGAATCGGCCTGATTTACGGGCAAAACTTCTCTATCGGAGCGAACATCTTCTTCCGCGCGGTGGCACATGCCACGAAATTGTTCTCCGCGTTTAAAGAGTACGATGTGTCCGGCCACGAGATTCACCATGCCGGAAAAAAAGACAGTCCGTCGGGGACGGCCCTGCGGACCGCAGAGGAGATACTGCAAAATTCTAAGGTGAAAACTACACTGCAGACCGCGAAATTGGACAGAAAAATCCGTCCCGAGGAACTTCATTTCTCATCGGTGCGCGGCGGCGTGAACCCCGGATTTCACGAGGTGATTTTTGACAGTCCCGCCGACGCTGTCACCATCTCTCATGCGGCACACAACCGGCAGGGTTTCGCGCAGGGCGCGATTCTCGCCGCGGAGTTCATCAACGGGAAAAAAGGATTGTATACGTTTGATGACGTGATGAACCACGTTAGAGGCCGCGGTCGCGCAACACGACACCGAATCACTCACAATATTGATTAGGTTACAAACTCTATGATGTCAAAAACAACCACACGACCGCGACCTGCCTCTAACGTGGTGAAAGCGCACGGAATACAATAATATGACCCCGACACTAAGTTTGCCGTCGCCTCTCATGAATAAAATCACTGTGAATAACTTTGCAACTATGAGGAATATATCTAACCGCGCTGGAATTGCTTCGGCACGAAATTACGGCAAACTTAGTGTATGGATATGACCAAAATTATTCTGCAGGGGGCTCTCACTGCCATTGTTACGCCGTTCACAAAAAGCGGCGCGGTGGACTTCCCCGCGTTCAGACGGTTGCTTAAACGCCAAGTAGCGGGAGGCGTGAGCGGCATCGTCGTGTGCGGTTCCACCGGAGAGGCGGTCACCCTGAACGACAAAGAGTACGCCGAAGTTATACAGTTCGCCGTGAAAGAGGTGGCAGGAAAAATTCCCGTTATCGCGGGTGCCGGTTCCAACAACACCGCGCGGGCGATTGAACTCTCAAAAATCGCACGGGCACAGGGCGCGGTGGGGCTGTTGCACGTAAGCCCGTTCTACAACAAACCGACCCCGAACGGACTGGTTGCGCACTACAAAGCGATTGCGGATGCGGTTCCTCTGCCGGTCATTCTCTACAACGTACCTTCACGGACCGGTTCTAACGTGCTTCCCGCGACCGTGGTACGAATCGCCAGAGAGGTTCCGGGCGTCATCGCCATAAAAGAAGCGGCGGGAAAAATTGACCAGTTCAGAGACATCATCAAAGACGCGCCAAAAGGATTTGTTGTCCTCTCCGGCGACGACGCCATCACTCTGGAAGCGATGAGGCTCGGAGCCCGCGGATGCATCAGCGTCGTCGCAAACGAAGTTCCAAAAGAGTTTACCGAGCTCTGCCAAGAGGCGCTTGCGGGCAACTGGAAAAGGGCGGAGGAACTGCACCGCCGCCTTTTGCCTCTCATGGATATTAATTTCATTGAATCAAATCCTATTCCCGTGAAAACCGCCCTCTCTATGATGGGACTGATTCAAGAATCGTTCCGCCTGCCGCTCGTCGCACTGGAGCCCCAAAACAAAGCGAAACTGAAAAAATGCCTGCAGGGATTGGGGCTCATATAGCGTATGGCAAAAATCAACCTCAACTTCACCAAAGTCGCCCAGGGGTATTTTTCCACAGAAATTGCAAAACGGGCGAAACCGTTCCTTGATTCGCATCCGGGCGTTGAGCTGTACAAGCTTGGTATCGGCAACACGACCGAGCCTATCGTGCCTTCTGTCGTTGCAGGCCTTCGTGCGGGCGTGGACAAATTGAGTAAAAGAGATACGTACACGGGATACGGGGACGAACAGGGCGACACGCGATTGCGGCAGGCCATCGCAGAATGGTACGGGAAACGGGGTATCGTCATTGAGCCTTCCGATGTGTTTGTGAGCGACGGGGCAAAAAGTGACTGCGCCAACATCACATCTATCTTTTCTGATGACGCCGTGGTGGCGATAAGCGACCCCGGCTACCCTGTCCACCGCGAAGCCAGCGTAATCTCCGGCAAGCGCGTGGTCTCCATGGCATGTCCTGAGAAAAATAATTTCCTGCCGGTGATACCGAAAGAAAAAGCGGACTTGATATATATCTGCAGTCCGAATAATCCGACGGGAACCGTCGCAACGAAAGAACAGCTGGAGTCATATGTCGTGTACGCGAGAAAACACAAGGCAATAATCATTTTTGATGCCGCGTATTCGGAATATGTCCGCGACCCCAAACTGCCCAGAAGCATCTACGAGACAGAAGGCGCGAAGTCGTGCGCCATAGAGATTCAGAGCCTCTCCAAGGCGGCGGGATTCACGGGGGTGCGCCTCGGCTGGACTATCGTACCGAAAGAACTGCAAACCGAGGACGGCGATACGGGAACCTTGAACCAATTTTGGAACAGGCGGCAAACCACGATGTTTAACGGTGCCTCAAATATCGCGCAGGAAGGAGGCCTCGCGGTTCTGTCCGCCCTAGGCCAGAAACAAACGCACGGACAGGTGGATTACTACATGGAAAATGCGCGTATCATACGTGAGGGACTGAAATCCGCCGGATTTACTCTCTACGGGGGTGAGAATGCCCCCTACATCTGGCTCCGGTGCCCGCAAGGCCTTTCTTCGTGGGAATGCTTTGATGAACTCTTAACGAAAGCGCGCGTTATTACGACACCGGGGGTCGTGTTCGGAGAAAACGGAGAGGGTTACATGCGGGTGTCGGCGTTCGGGCACAGAGAAGATATTGAAAAAGCGGTTAATTCAATACGGGAAAACTTCGGTAACCAATGAATATGCTTATGAACCCCGTTAGAGGCCGCGGTCGCGCACCACAACATCGGACCACTTACCAACTTCCATTACAATACTGAATCTTTATGACTTCACAATCAACGACACGACTGCGTCCTGCCTCTAACGGGGTGAAAACATTGCCGTTCACAAAAGAGCAAATTGAGGGGCTCATTACAAAATACCCTACGCCTTTCTACATCTACAACGAAACCGGCATACGGCAGACCGCGCGCGATATTGTCGCGGGCTTCTCGTGGAATAAAGGTTTTAAGCAGTATTTTGCGGTTAAAGCCACGCCAAATCCGGCCATCCTTGGGATTCTAAAAGAAGAGGGGTCCGGCGCCGATTGCAGTTCCCTGCCGGAACTGGAACTTGCGGAGCGCGCGGGCATCACGGGCGAGAACATTATGTTTACCTCCAACGACACGCCTAGGGATGAGTTCAAAAAAGCGCGCGAGCTCGGTGCAATCATCAATCTGGATGACGTACGCCACATTGAGTTTCTGGAGAAACACGCGGGGCTGCCGGAGATTCTTTCTTTTCGCTACAATCCGGGGCCGCTGCGCGGAGGAAATGCAATCATCGGCAACCCGAAAGAAGCGAAGTTCGGAATGACAAAAGAGCAAATCATTGAATCGTACAAAATCGCCAAACAAAAAGGCGTGAAGCGTTTCGGCCTGCACACCATGGTGGCTTCAAACGAACTGCGGGAGGAGTATTTTGTGGAGACGGCGCGTATGCTCTTTGCGCTCGCGCATGAAATTCGCGAGAACGCGGGAGTGGAGCTTGAATTCATCAACCTCGGCGGCGGGCTTGGCATTCCCTACAAACCAGATGAGCGGGCAGTGGATATCGGGGCGGTCTCGGCGCGCATTCGCAAACTCTACGAAGACGCGGTAGCGAAAAATCTGATGCCTGCGTTGAAAATATACACAGAATACGGGCGCTACATTACGGGGCCCCACGGCTACCTCGTTTCTGCCGTCCGCCACGTCAAAGAAACGTATAAGAAATACGCGGGGTTAGACGCGTGCATGGCAAATCTGATGCGGCCGGCAATGTACGGAGCGTACCACCACATCACCGTTCTGGGGAAAGAAGGTGCGCCGGAAGATACGACGTATGACGTGGTCGGTTCACTTTGTGAAAACAACGACAAATTCGCGATTGACCGGAAATTGCCCGCAATTGCAGCCGGAGATGTTGTGGTACTCCACGACGCGGGAGCGCACGGCCACGCGATGGGTTTTAACTACAACGGCAAACTACGTTCGGCGGAATTCCTGCTGTCGCCCACGGGAGAATTCAGGATGATCCGCAGAGCGGAAACAGGAGAGGATTATTTCGCGACGCTGAAGTTTTAAAGCTACTCGGTGGTTATACCCATTGAGCGGGCCGTGCCGGCGATTATTTTCTTCGCCTGTTCCATGCCGTTTGCGTTCAAATCTTCCATCTTTTCCGTGGCGATGTCTTCCACTTGCTTCCCTGTGAGCTTCCCGACTTTGTTGGAGTGCGGCTTATCGGAACCCTTTTCCAGTCCAGCGGCTTTGAGAATGAGGCGTGATGCAGGCGGCTTTTTGACGATAAAATCAAAGGTGCGGTCGCTGTAGACCTTCATTAAAACCGGCAGAATACTCCCCGCCTGCGCCTTTGTCTTCGTGTTGAACTGGTTGACGAATTCGCCGATGTTCACGCCCGCGGGCCCCAGTGCGGTGCCGACCGGCGGCGCAGGCGTTGCGGCACCCGCCGGAATCTGCAGCTTTATGATTTTTGTTACTTGTTTGGCCATGTTAGATTTTGTTATCGAGTGCTAACGAGATTAGAAAATCTTACATCCCGCCCCAATTTTGAGTTCCAGCAGTTTCTGCCAATGAGTTCTGGCTGTGCTTGGAAACGGCAGTATTGCATATTTATTCAAAGTTTCAAAATTGGAGCGGGATTAAGCAAAATATAGTCGCTTCGCTCCTTATTTTTCTAAACGCGTTGCACCTGGTCGGCTTCCAATTCAACCGGAGTCTCGCGGCCGAACATCGGAACTAACACCTTAACCTTTCCACGCTCTTCGTCAATCTCGCCAACCTTCCCTTCCAAATCCTTGAACGGTCCGTCAATGATTATGACGGCGTCGTCAAGCGCAAGATCAATCGCATGCCGCACAGTGTCGCCCTCGTTGCGTTTCAATATCTTTTCTACTTCTTCCGGCGTGAGGGGGACGGCCTGATTGGCGGTGCCGACAAATCCGGTAACCTGCGGGGTGTTGCGAACGACGCTCCATGCGTCATCGGTCGCGACCATGTCTACGAGCACATAGCCGGGGAAAATCTTCTCTTTCGCTTCCGTTTTGCGGCCATTTTTAATTTTTATTTTCTTTTCCGTAGGCACCACGACGGCGAAAATCTTGTCTTTCATTCCGAACGAGTCAATCCGCTGTTTCAAGTTGCGGGCAACCGCATCTTCGTAGCCGGAATATGTGTGGATTGCATACCATTGACGCTCGGAACCGTGTGTTTGTTTTGACATATAAATCAGGTGACAGGTGTTAGGTTATAGGTGTCAGGAAATTACTGTGTAGCCGGAGAAGATTCGCTTGGCACGGAAACCGGAGTGGTGGTGGAAAGTTGGACGTTGCTGATTGTTACCGCCGGCGCACTTTGCGCAGGAAGTATTTGAAGCACATTCTTCAATCCCGTTGTGAAAATGTAATCAAAGAGGCCAAGGTACAGCGCAATGAGGAACGAGAGCAAAATGACGATTACCGTATACACGATAGTCTGTAATTGCGTAGGCCATGCGACATGCCGCAGTTCACCGCGCGTATCTTTGAGGTATTGAAAGAAGGACATATTAGATTTTGTTAGTGAGTGATAACGAGCTTAGAAAATCTTATGTCCCGCCCCAATTTTGAGCCCCAGCAGTCCCTGCCAATGAGTTCTGACATTGCTTTGGAACGACAGTATTGCATATTTATTCGTGGTTTCAAAATTGGGGCGGGATTAGGAAAATATAGTCGCTACCCTCCTTATTTTCCTAATCAAAAACCCCTCGCGGGGTTTAATTGAATGATATTCCTAATACATAGAAAGTCAAGGAAAACGCTCAGCCCAAACTCCTTCTCAATTTACCCGTTTCTACGATAAGACGGCTTACTTCCGGTTTATTTTTGCGCTGGAGCAGAAGCTGCGAAGTCAAATTATGGTGAAGCAATTCCCTGTTGGATTTGGGCCCCAGCCGTATCCCGAGCAATTTCTCGGCAAGTTCTATGTCTTCCAAAATAAGACGCCACGACTTGTTGCCCTTCGCGAGTGTTTTTATATTCTCGCGGTTTATGTACTTCCCGGCCTCCATGACGTCGGAATAAAGATGCGTGTAATATTTCTTCAGGATTTCTCTTTCGCGCTCGTTCAACGAATTCAAACTCCTGCCGAGCCCGATGAACTCCGGCGGAATGCCGAGGGAATACCAGGCCGCGGTAAAACTTATGGCGCGCGGCAAAGTGTTCTTCCCCATTTCCCGCTTGTATGCGATAAGGCCGATGTGCTGATGCCTCTCCCGCCGTTTCGGGACCGCCTGAAAGAACGGTGACATGTCCTGAAGCAGTTTATCAAGCGTGGAGCGGTAGGTGTCGGAGAAAATTCTTATTATGTTCAGAAGATGCTCATGGTCCTTCCGCGCGATTGTCCGGGCGTTCCTTTTGGCAAGGTTTGCATTCAGGTACGACAGAGCTTTCTTTACCTGGACGAGAGGATAATCGTAACGAAATGCGGATTGCACTGTCGCCGTGCGAACTCCGCCGTATTCTTCCGCGAATTCTTTTACGCGGGCCGGGCTCAATCCTCCCCTGAAAACCAAACTCCCGGCCCCTATTATCGGATACATCCGGACTTTTTTCTCTTTTCCGAATTTGTGAATTTCCGAAAGCGCGATTTTGTTCGCGAGTATGTTCGGGATGAAGCCGGACAGCAGGGCCGGATCGGAGCGTGCCAAAAACGGCCTGATATACAGCGGCTTCCTGCGGAAGAATTTCTCGTGCATATCAACATATTCGGAAAGCAGCTTCCCTATGCGTATCTGGTCTTCAACCCCTTCCACGAGCGGGATGAGCTCCAGATAATCCGTGTTGCTGTTCTCGCGGTAATCAAATGTTTTGGATTTGAATTGGGCGAGTTTCCGGAATGACTTCTGAATATACATCAGCTGTTCCGCCCTCTCCGTCATCGGCAGTATCACCTC
>JAUYLR010000066.1 GCA_030698935.1 bacterium | reverse complement strand
AACTTAAAACTACTTTCGGTCTTTCTGCGCAAGTATGTTAATTGCGGGCACGATAATTTTCAGCGTGTCGTCATAAAAATTCAGGTTGCCGACATCCGCAAGCGGAAACCACTGCGCGTCATCCAGTCCTCCGCTCGTCCCAAGCCGAAGCTCCGTAAACGGCGACTCCGCGAGAAAGTATGTAACGCGCTTGCGCTTTTTTCCTCCGTGAGTCTTTGTGTCGTTCGCGGTATATTCATTCACGCCGAGCTGTTGCACAATCTTGATATCCAGATTCATTTCTTCTTTTATCTCGCGGATTGCTCCGGCCTGCACATCTTCGCTCTCTTCAACTCTGCCCTTGGAAATCGTCCAGTGCCCGAAAATATCATGAACAAATGCAAGATAGATTTCCCCCTTTGAGCGTGCGTACACGACGGCCCCTGCCAGGTGTTCCGTCGGCATCTTAGCGAGTTCATCGTGCTTGCGGGCTTTTCCGTCTCCCTTCCCCGGCTCGCCCAGCTCCACATACACCGCGCCCAGAACGCCGTTCACGAATCTGCTGGAAGAAGCGCCGCCGAATGTTTTTGCCAGCTCAATCGCTTCGTTTATCGCAACCTTTTCGGGTACCTGCGTTTTGTCGGCATAGAGAAGTTCCGTGAGCCCGAGCCGCAAAATGTTGCGGTCCACCGCGGCAATCTTCTCAATCGGCCATTCCGGCGCCGCTCCCCGAATCACCTCGTCAATTTCTTTTTGTTTGGCGATTGACGTCTGCAGAAGCTCTCTCATGAACGGCACGTCCGAATCGCGCGCGCCGAATTCTTTGGCATAGTCAAGAATCCGCGATTGTGCGTCTTCAGTGCTCATCTTCCCGCCCGAAGAATCCCTCTCAAAGAGAACCTGCAGAACGACCGAACGGGCGAGATGTCTGTTGGCCATGTTAGATTTTGTTACGAGCGTAGCGAGTTAGAAAATCTTCCATAATCTGTAATTCGCTACGCTCATAACATCTTATTTGAAAGAACTAGTCAATGAATTATAGCACCGCCGCAATGCAACACTTTCCTTTTTACTTTTTAGCTGTGGCTTCTTTTTCTTTAGTAGTGTCTTTGCCGGACTCTTTTAATTCTTTTTCGCGCCTTTTGGTACGGCGCTGTTCGCGTTTGGTGCGGGCGACAATATCAATAACGACTCTGCCGTTATATTTCCCGCACTCGGGGCATGCACGGTGAGAAATGCGGTTGGCGCCGCATTCACATGTGGAAAGGCGGGTGCCTGAAATTGCCGCATGACTGCGGCGCATTCCTGTCTTTGAGCGGTTTGCCCGCATTCGTACAACCATAGTGCAATAGTATACCGCAGAATTTTTAATTTACAATTTCCAATTTTTCCGCCAAAGGCGGACCCTCCTCCGGAGGGCAATCAATTTTCAAGCCACAGTTCTTACTAAACGGGAGCAAAAAGTCTTTCGATGCAGCTTACACAGCCCGTGTTCCTTTATGGCGGAGCAATGAACTGCCGTTCCGTATCCCTTGTGGCGCTCAAAACCGTACTCCGGAAATTGTGCGGCGAGATTCGTCATCAATCTGTCGCGTTCCACCTTTGCAACGATAGACGCTATGGAAATTATTGGCTCTATATCATCGCCGTGAATAATGGTTTTTTGCATCGTGAAATGCTCCGGCGCATGCAGGCTTCCGTCTAAAAGAATCTCGCAGGTTTCAGGGTCTGCATTCAAATCTTTGAGGCATTGCGAGAGCGCCGAGAAAATAGCGGGGACAATTCCCCGCTCATCAATCATTTCGGAGGATGAGGATGCGGTTGTGAAATTGAGCTGTCTTGCCTCGCGCATCCCATTTAATTTCCCGTACCACTCTTCCCGTTTGCGCGGCGTGAGCTTTTTTGAATCCCGCACCCCTCCGACTAATTCCCAATCAAAAGTACGCGGGACAATCATGGCGCCGACAAAAACAGGCCCCGCAAGCGGGCCGCGGCCGACTTCGTCAATGCCTATAAGATACTGGGGGATTTTCTTTCTTTGTGCCACTCCATAATAATAGCAGAGAAGTTTGGCGGTTTAAGATAATTTCAAATGTCTAATTTCAAATTTTAAAAATGAAGCTCCTCGCAGCTAGCTGCGAGGTATCTGCGGAATTCTTCGAAGCCGACAACCCTACTCCGCTAAAGCTACGAAGGGTTCTACTCGCCTTCATCCCCGCAGCAAGCTACGGGGTATTCGGCGTAGTAGAATAATTCTTAACGAAATAATTATTAAAACATTAGAAATTTATGCATTATTTTATGATTAAAGATTAAAAATTGGAAATTTTGCAAAGTGCTATACTGGCACCATGTCGTCTGCCGAAGAACAGGATTTCGTTCACCTCCACACCCACTCGCACTATTCCCTGCTTGAGGCTCTGCCGCAGATTCCCGCGCTGGTTGACACTGCGGCCGCAGACGGAGCGAGGTCGCTCGCGCTCACCGACAACGGCAATCTCTACGGTGCCATCTCCTTTTATAAAGAGTGCAAAGAAAAAGGCATCAAGCCCATCATCGGGGTGGATTTCTATGTCGCACCGCGCACACGTCACGACAAAGAATACCGCGTTGACGATTCCTCCACGCGGCTCGTGCTTCTCGCAAAAAACAGGGAAGGATACCGGAACCTCATTCAGCTCGTAACGAAATCGTATCTGGAAGGATTTTTTGTGCGTCCGCGCATTGACCGCGCGCTGATTGAACTGCACCGAGACGGGTTAATTGCAATCCTTCCCGCGATAGACGGCGAGCATTCGCGCGCGCTCCGCGACAAGGCAAACGGGCGCGCGAAAGAATCGCTTGCGTGGTTTGCCTCTGTCTTCGGCGCCGACTGCTACGCGGAAATCACGCACCACCCGGAAATAGAGGGCCACGAGGCGCTGATGAAGAGCGTCGCATCTCTCGCGCATGATGCGCACATCGCACTTGTCGCAGGACAGGAAGTTTACTACATGAAAAAAGAGGACTCCGTCGCGCGCGAACTCGTGGACAAAATCCGCACCGCGGGAGTCCTCAATCGCGACGCGGTTGAAAACGCGCCCGACTTTTCTTTTCTCCCGCGGGCGACGGTGATAAAGAACTTTGCGGATTTCCCCGAGGCTCTGCAAAATTCGGTACGGATAGCCGATGCGTGCAATCTGGAACTGAAATTGGGCACGTGGGTCTTCCCCAAATTCCCCGTTCCGGAAGGAACCTCTCACGATGAAATGTTGCGGAAGCTCGCCTACGACGGGTTCAAGGAACGCAACATGCCGGCAAACGAGAAGAACAAAGAGCGCGTGGAATATGAACTCTCGGTCATAGGAAATAAAGGCTACTCGCCGTACTTTCTCGTCGTCGCGGATTTGTTGCGCCACGCGAGGGAGAAAGGGATACTCACGAACACGCGAGGTTCCGCCGCGGGTTCTCTCGTTTCTTACCTCTCCGGCATTACCACGGTAAACCCGATAGAGTACCAGCTTCCGTTTGAAAGATTCCTGAATCCGGAGCGCCCCTCGCCGCCCGATATTGATATGGACCTCGCGGATAACCGGCGCGACGAGCTCATTGATTACGTGCGCGAAAAATACGGGGACGAGCACGTCGCGCAAATCGGAACATTCGGGACGATGATGGCGCGCGCGGCGGTGCGCGATGTTTCGCGCGCTCTCGGCCACGCATACGGCATCGGAGACACCATCGCGAAGCTCATTCCCTTCGGCAAGCAGGGGTTCCCCGTAACCATAGACGGCGCTCTTGAAGAGACGCCGGAGCTCAAGGAAATGTACAAGCGCGACCCCGACGCGCGGGAGGTACTGGATTTGGCCCGCACGATTGAAGGAAACGCGCGGCACATGGGCGTGCATGCCGCCGGCGTCGTCATCGCGCCGAAACCGGTGACGGAATATATGCCGGTTCAACGGGACCCGAAGGGCGGAAAAAAGATAACGCAATACGACATGTATGCGGTTGAAGAAGCGGGACTTCTGAAGTTTGACTTTTTGGGACTCACCAACCTTTCCGTCCTTGCGGACTCCATCGTGCGCGTAGAAAAGCGCCTCGGCATCAAAGTTGATTTGGACCGCCTTCCGCTTGACGACAAAAAAACATACGAGATGCTCGGGCGCGGAGAAACACTCGGCGTATTCCAGCTCGCGAGCGCGGGCATGACGAGCCACCTCATTGATTTGGAACCCTCATCCATTCACGACATCAATGCGATGGTCGCGCTCTACCGCCCCGGCCCCATGGCTTTCATTCCAAATTACATAGAGCGCAAAAAACATCCGGAACAGGTCAAATATCTGGACCCGCGTATGGAAGCGATACTCAAAAATTCATACGGCGTCATTACCTATCAGGACGACGTTCTGGAGATCGCGACAAAAATAGCCGGTTATACGTGGCTGGAGGCGGACAAATTCCGCAAGGCGATGGGAAAGAAAATCCCCGTTGAAATGCGCGCGCAAAAAGAGAAATTCACCCGCGGATGCATCAAGCACGGAATGAAAGAAGTGCTCGTTCAGAAACTCTGGGAACAGATAGAAACCTTTGCCGCGTACGGTTTCAATAAGGCGCACGCGGCTTCGTACGGCAATCTTGCCTATAAAACGGCTTACATGAAGGCTAATTTCCCAGTGGACTACATGGCTTCCGTCCTCACTGCGGATGCCGGCGACGTGGATAAGGTCGCGCAGGTCGTCGCCGAATGCGTGCGCATGGGGCTTAAAATTCTGCCGCCGGCGGTAAACGAAAGCCAGGGGAATTTCACCGTGGTTGACCCCGTTAGAAGTAGCCCGCCCCCAAGGCCCTTCGGGCGCGCAAGCGCGGGCGCGACTTCTAACGGGGCAGGCGACACGAGCATCAGGTTCGGTTTATATTCCATAAAGAATTTCGGTACCGGCGTTGCGGACTCAATAATGAAAGCCGTGGAATCAGGCGGGGCTTTTTCTGATGTCGCTGATTTTCTGCGCCGCGTTCCCGACAGGAACCTGAACAAAAAATCACTTGAGTCGCTTATCAAATGCGGAGCGCTGGATGAACTTGCAGGAGGTGCCTGCCCCGTAGCTCCTCCGAAGGAGGATGGTACCGGGGTCTCCTCGGGCACTGCATCCGCACCAGATTCCCGCGGAAAACTCCTCGCCAACATTGACCTGCTGTTAAGTTTTCACCGCGAACACACCGGTATCCCCGCGAACCAGAGTTCCCTCTTCTCCGCCCAAGGCGGATCCGCCTTGGGCGGAGGTGTACTCTCACCCGCCGTACTAACACTTAGAAACGCTCCTTCGGCAACGATGACAGAGCGGCTTACGTGGGAAAAAGAGCTTCTCGGACTGTATGTATCGGGGCACCCCTTGGACGCGCATAAAGAAAAGCTCAAAAAACAAAAGATGGGTATTATGGAGGCGAAAGAGAAATTCCCCAAGGGCGCGGAGACTGTCATCGCGGGACTCTTGGAAAACCTCCAATACATTCTCACGAAGAACGGCGAGAAAATGGTTTTCGGCCGCCTTTCGGATTATTCGGGGTCCGTGGAAATTGTCGTGTTCCCGCGGACGCTCAAAGAAAATGAAACTCTTATTGTCGCGGGCACCTGCGTCATGCTCAAAGGCAAGTTTTCACTGCGCAACGGCGAGTCCTCATTTGTTGTTGAACGTGTGAAATCACTGTAATATTGGAACCATGAATAAACCAGATGCGCCAGAGCCCAACGACCACAAAAAACTTGGGAGAGAGTTGGACCTCTTTTATATAGACGAAGTTGTCGGAAAAGGGCTCCCGATGTTCACGGCAAAAGGCGCAGCAATCCGGCGCGAGCTGGAGCGCTTTATCATTGACGAGGAAATCAAGCGCGGCTACTTGCACGTGAAAACGCCTGATATCGCCAAATTGGACCTCTACATTAAATCCGGCCACTACCCCCACTACAAGGATTCAATGTTCGCCCCCATTGAGGTGGAAGACGAGAAATTCATGCTCCGCCCGATGACATGCCCGCACCATTTCCAACTCTACCTGTCGCGCCCGCGCAGTTACCGCGAGCTCCCCATGCGCATTGCGGAACTTGCACAGCTGTACCGCTTTGAGCAGTCGGGGGAACTGATGGGATTGCAGCGCGCGCGCGCGTTCTGCCTTGCCGATGCCCACATCATCTGCGCCTCCGAAGAACAGGCCGGAGAAGAAATCGGGAAAGCGTTGGATCTCATTGAGTACGCGTCGCAGGTATTCGGTCTCGTGCAGGGGAAAGATTACAGCTACCGCCTTTCTCTTGGAGACAGAAAGAACCGCGAAAAATACTACGAGAATGACGCCGCGTGGGAAAAGAGCGAAACGCTTCTGCGCGAGCTTCTTGTAAAGCGCGGGTGCACATTCGCGGAAGCAAGAGACGAGGCCGCATTCTACGGCCCGAAAATTGATATTCAGATGAAAAATGCAAACGGAAAAGAGGATACCGCTTTTACGGTTCAGTATGATTTCTGCATGACCGACAGATTTCATCTCACATACACCGGCCAAGACGGCACGCAAAAATGCGCGTTCGTCGTGCACCGCTCGTCCATCGGGGCGATAGAGCGTCTGATGGCATTTCTTATTGAGCATTACGCCGGTGCCTTCCCCCTCTGGCTCTCGCCGGTGCAGGCGCGGGTCATTCCCGTGTCGGAGCGTCAGGCCGGATATGCGAAGGAGGTGTTTGAAGCATTGCGCGATGCGGGCATCCGCGCGGAGCTTGATGATTCCTCGGAAACGCTCGGCAAGCGCATCCGGAACGCAAAGACGGAAAAGGTTTCTTATGTGCTCGTCGTCGGCGATGAAGAAATAAAATCAAAAACGGCAACGCTGGAAAGCAGGGGTAAAGGAAAAATCGGCGCCCTTGCGGTGGAAGAGATTATCCGCAGGCTGAAAGAAGAAATTTCCTCTCGGGCCCTGTGATTATAGCTTCCGAGATGACTCCCTCGCAGTAGGAAGGTGTCTCCTCGGAAAATTACGGACTCCTTGGCTTTGCGTGCCTGCCTGAGCGAGTACCTGTCTGCGTGCGGCCACGCACAGGCAGACGCTCGCAGACAGGCGTATCTGCCTGCGCCGTGTCCTTTGCAACGGACAAGCGCCTATCAGTCGTTTTACCGCGTGTTACTGTACCGCGATTTGCCTGTTCCTTATTCTATCCGGCCGGATAGGATAAGGAACAGCAACGCGGTGTGAATAATAATAGCGGAAATGTAAACAGAATCAGGTGGCGGGAAGCTTGAAATGTTTTCTCAACTGTGAATCACCTTCTATCTCATCGGCTACGATGTACAGCATGCCGCGGCCGAGGGACAGATAGGTCCGTAGAAAAGCGAACAGCTCTTCGCAATCGTAAGGATACGCCCACACGCTGTTTTGGATTTTGACGAAGCCATTGCGCTTGAGCAACTCGCGGAGTCGGTTGCGAACGACGTGCCTTCGCTCCCAGATATCAAAGATGACGATGCGCCATTTCCTGTCCCAACGCAACAGAGGCTTCTGCGTAAGGTCAAGCATCTGAAGTGCGGCGGCGCGCTCCTCCCCTTTCTTTGTGAGGCGGAACGCGCCGTTTTCTTTTTTCTCAATCATGCCTTTTTCCTTGAGTCTTGTATATGCTTGGCTGATTCGGCGGCCCAATGTAGTATCTCTTTTTTCCAAATATTTCTGGAAATAGCGAAGGAGACGCGCCGAATTCGGTGCGGCCATCATGATACCGACCGCCGATGCAAGAAATAGTGTTCGCAATACGATGTCCTGAATCCTTTCGCGCCTTGCGCGTGATTTAACTCTGCTTTCTATGCTGTTTTGACCGCCATTGAGAGTCCCTGTCATGTTCCTTATTATATCCGGCCGGATAGAATAAGGAACAGAGAAATTTATACACTGCGGATAGGGTGGATAGGCATACATCCAAGAATGCAAGGGGCAGACTGCAACACAAAACGCCCCTCGCGGGGCGTTTTGTGTTGCTTTCACTCTGGATTTTTAGATTTCGCTAAGGACGGCGACACTCTGGTCTTTCCGAGGTGACTCCTTGGCTTTTGCAAGGTGTCTCCTCGGGGATTGAGTCTTACGAGCGCAAGACTACGATGCGCGGCCCGATACCGCCTTCCGTCTCGCCGACGGAGAGCATCGCGTCCTTGGTACCGCTGAAGTTGCCGGCGACAGAAACAGGTTTTGATTCCTGAACAACAGACGCAGAAACGGCTGTCTCTCTCTGTGCCGGTACCGGAGCTTTCGCCGTGCCGCGAACCATTCCGGAGACAAGGGCGAACGCGCCGCCGC
>JAUYLR010000037.1 GCA_030698935.1 bacterium | reverse complement strand
TCAAGCGATTCCAAAAACTTCAACACCGCTTCGTTGCGCATGGCGTGGGCTATGTGGGCCCTCAAAGCTTCGGGGGCGGCGTCTTTGTAGTGCTTTTTCGCGTGCTCAACTTCTTGCGCAAGCAGGGCTTCATCCGGTTCTATTTTTTCAATGCGCGCGATTTCTCCGAGG
The DNA here is from genome assembly GCA_030698935.1 of bacterium. Classification (GTDB taxonomy): domain Bacteria; phylum Patescibacteriota; class Minisyncoccia; order Phycocordibacterales; family UBA2100; genus UBA10103. Next base: position 6,099 of record JAUYLR010000037.1, on the reverse strand, counting down.
ATGAGGCGTGTTTTTGCGCGCGAGTCGGCAGGGGCTTTCCACTCCGCGAGAATTTGTTCCCACGTTTTCTTCATTTGCGCGAGGTACGTCTCAAGCGTCATTCCGGCCCCCGCGAGGTCGTCTTTCAAACGCGCCTCCATCTCGTTAATCTCGTATTCCCGCAGTATGGCAGGGTAGGAAATTTTGGAGTTCCTGACGAGGTCTTCAATGATTGCTTGCCGGCGTTTGTCCGTTTCCTGACGCTCTTTTTCCGCTTTCATATTCTCGCGGACTTTCGTGTGGAAGTGAGCGATGCTTTCGTACCCGATGCTGATTGCGAAGGCATCGTCCAGCTCCGGTAAATCCTTTTCCTCTATCGCCTTGGCTTCGTCCGCGGCCTCCGCGGGCTTCATACCCCTCTCCACTTTCTCAATGCGGGCACGCTCCCTCCGCAGGTGAGTCATCGCTTTTGCGTGCTCTTCATCAGAAACCTCCGCTTCCTTTTTGTCTTTCAGATGTTTCTTCGCGATAGTCTTGTAATCGGCCAGTTCAATTTCCGGCGCGAGTGCCGCGCGCGCGGTGAACGCAAGCGGTTTTCCTACTTCGGGAGCGTTGATGGTGACATGAGGTGTTTCCACAATGGGCAATTTTTGCGAAGCAAGAATTTCCGGCAATTCATGCTGAACGGCATCTTCCGCCGCATGCCGCAATATTGCCGGCTCGCCATAGACGCGGATGATTTCCGATTCGGGCGCATGCCCCGGGCGGAACCCGTCAATTTTGGCGGTTTTCTGGATTTCTTTTATCGCATGTCCGCGATAGGTGAGCAGAATCTCCGTCGGGATTTCCGCTTCCACCAATATTTCCCAGCGCTCCGTGTCGCGCGTAATTTTTACAGTAGTTTCGTGCGGATTAGTTTTTGCGGTGGCCCTTGTTTCATCAGACATCGGTATGTCTTATCATATTTTCCGCACGAGAGCGAGCGCCAAAATCTCCAAATCCCGATACTTAACTATATAGTTAAGTATCGGGATGCGTCGCGCGAGCCGATAATGCATTTTAATTTTCCCAACTTCAGCGAGTAGCAGGTGCGCATCATCGGCCATACGAAACACAAAGTTTATGTTTGTGTACCTATGTTAACCGGTCGGTTAACATAGGTACACAAGAGTATTGAACCTCATTAAACTTACACGCCTAGCCCTCGGCGGCTTTGTCAATCAAAGATCTGATGAACGAGGCCTTGTCCACGGATTTTTCTTTGGCCATTTTATCGAGCACACTGTTTTGTTTTGGGGTAATGCGCAAAGTAAATCTAACAGTCGGGATGTCTTCCTCGTGCGTCTTTTCAAATGTTTTAGCAACGCTTCTCTTATAACGCTCAACCACGCGCTCAAATTCAAGCACATTTTCAAAGGCAAGTTCCAATTGTGAGCGGAACGCTTCAAGAATAACTCTTTGCCGGTCCTCAATCACTTTTCCCTCAACGCCAAAAAGAATCGCTCCCGCCACCTTGCCTTGCTTGAGCCGGAGGGGATAGACGATGCCATGCCGGGCGCCAACCATGCGTTGAATTGTTCCAGCCACAGTTTCGTTGAGAGCCGGTTTTGCAAAATCATAGAGACTATCACCCTCTTGCTCTTCTCTCCTCAGTATTGATTTGACCAGAAGGTTTGATGACTCATCAATCGACACATGCAATTCGGTTAATTTCTTGGGCAATAATTTATTAACCGCATCAAACGTTCTTGAAGAAAACGCATACGCATACACTGCCTTTTCTTCGGGATGAACGCGATAGATGGTCGCACTGACTATTCCCTCATGCTTCAACTGGTCGGTCATGAGATTCACCGCCCGTTCCGCCAGGACTTTGAAATCCCGCGTTCCAAGAAAAACGGAATTGATTTTCTCAACCAAGGACAAATTTTCTTCCTGCGTTTTGGAATCGTAGACCATACTTGACATCGTTATGACTAATGTTATTATCCTATCAGACACCGCATCTAGTGTCAAGGTGTCTCTGGGACACCCCAGAGATCGTTGACTTAAAAAGGAGATTGAAATGGAAATCCGGGAAATAGTGGATGTACTAATAACGGTCTACTTTGTGGCTGGGACCGTGGCTGGGCTGGCATTCTTAATCGCGCTAGTTTTTGGCCCACGCGGCGGGAAACCAAAATAATGAGGAAGCGCGGGCATTGGATTGCCCGTAATCCCTCTTCATCCTCAAAAAGCACGCGTACCCGCCGCGTGCTTTTTATTTTCCAACTTCAGCGAGAAGACCGCGTAATTTTTAGCGGTTAGAGTGATTCCTCCGTTAAAAATTACGCGGTCTTTGAGCGTCCCTCTACTGCGTGTCCGTTCCGTATGTTTGCAAGCTGGCATCATTCTGCGCATTCAACTGGTCAATGTTCATCGCTTGGATATCGGCGTTAATCGCCGCCTCGTCGTCAGAAGTTTGTTGGGGCGGGAGTCCCGAAGCGACATCACTGGAAGCATCTGCACCCGCAGTTTCATTTCCAAGAATAAGCGGCGGGGGATTAGTATCTGTCCCGTTTAACTTTGCTCCCCAGAAGTAAAAGGCGCCGGCGGCAAGCAAAAGAATAATAATTATCGCGCCGATAATAGAACCTGCTCCGGAGCGGGTCGATGGGTCGGGCATCGACACCTGTGGACGGGTCACCGGCTTTTCCGGCTGTACCGGCGGAGTTTGGCTCGTTTGGTTCACCGGGTTGTATTCATTCATAGAGTTGACGAAGAAATTATATCATTAATTTGGAGTGCCTGAAGAGGAAGGTTCCGGCGCATCTGATTTTTGAGTCCGTGCGCCTTCAATCAGTGCCTTGCCGGCCTTTCCCAGCGCCTCATGCGCCGCTTTGACGCTCCCGTTTACCGTCCTGACGGCAACTTCAATCTGCGCACGGAGTGCCTTTGCCTCATCTCCCGAATTAACCTGTTTTACTAAATCAGCAAGTGCTTGCGCATCAGTTTTCACCTGTGCAATCGCGGTTTGGGCGAGCGCCAAGGCGGACTCAACGTTGGCGGTGTCAATTCCGTTTGCCGTCATCTTATCAATGCGCGATTGAATGCGTGCCACGAGGCCATCAAATTGCCTGATTACGATTGCATATCGCTGTTCGATTTTCCCGATGTGTTGGCGCGCCCGCTCCTTCTTCTGGTCCCTGATTTCGGAAACTTTTTCTTTGCGGGCCTCTATGGCGTCTTTCCTCTGGTCTCTGATTTCCGTTGAGCTTGCTTTGCGAGTTTCTATCAATCCCTTTCTTTGCTCAATTGCACTCTTCTCTATTGCACGGCGCTCTATTGCGGACGTGGCCTCGCGCATCTCTTGCTTTGTATTTGTCCGCACATCTTTCACCTCAATCTTAAAATTACTCCGCACGTCTTTGGCTGCATCTTTGAGTTCGGCGCGTTTCTCCTCTAGATTCGCTTGAATCGTTTTTATAGTATTGCGGGCGGGAGCCGGAGCAATGCCGGCAGGCCGCGGAGTTTCGGCAGACAGCTGTATGGTCTCTTCCGCAAATGCCAATCCGGAAAACGCGAAAAGCGCGGTCGTTGCGGCGAGTGCGATAGTTGATGCCTTATGCATGGTATGTGTATTGTTTTATTAAGTAATCTTACGTGGTAAGTATACCCCATGAGACGGGCATTCCGGGTACGTCAAAGGTGTTCATATCTTAACCGGCACTCTGTGCACATCTCCGAATGGCCGACCGGTTGATGGTCGGCAGGCCAAGCCACGAAGGCCGATGGGGTAGACATCGGCACCTGTAGACGGTCTGCTGATTCGGGCCAAGCCACGAAGTCTGCTGATTCGCCTGTAGACGGCGTGTTGTCAAACAGGCTGAAATGCATTACACTCCGCGAAATCCGGGTTAATTAATTACGTAATTATTATATATAGTATGCAGTCAACGATTTTCTTGTGGACGGTTATTTCCGGTTTGGTGACGCTCGCGTTCAGCGGGTTTCTTGCGGTTCAGGTCTTAAGTCTTGCGGACGGCAACAAGAAAATGACGGATATCGCCGATGCGATTAAAGAAGGCGCGAATGCCTATCTCGTCCGGCAATACAAAGTCGTCGCCCTTGTCGCCGTTATCTTCTTTCTTTTGCTCGGATACTTCATCACGTGGATTGCGGCTACCGGATTTCTTATCGGTGCGTTCGTGTCCGCACTTTCCGGCTATATCGGCATGGCGGTCGCTGTCCGCGCAAATGTCAGGACGGCAGAGGCGGCCCGTTCCGGAATTCCCGCCGCTTTGAGCGCGGCATTCCGTGCGGGCTCGGTAACAGGCCTTACAGTCGCCGCTCTGGCGCTTCTTTCCGTAACTATTTTCTACTGGGTAACGGGGGACTTGGGAGCCATGGTCGGCCTTGCGTTCGGCGCATCGCTCATTTCGGTTTTCGCGCGCCTTGGCGGAGGAATATTCACAAAGGGTGCCGATGTCGGCGCTGATTTGGTTGGTAAAATTGAGGCCGGAATCCCTGAAGACGACCCGCGCAATCCTGCGGTCATCGCCGACAACGTCGGCGACAACGTCGGCGACACGGCCGGTATGGCGGCAGACCTTTTTGAAACGTATGTTGTTTCCGCGGTCGCTGTCATGCTTCTCGGCTCGCTCCTTCTCCCCAACTTTTCCGGTGCGATTATGTTTCCGCTCGCCCTCGGCGCCGTCGGCCTCTTGGCCTGCGTGATAGCGTCGTTCTTCGTACGGGGCGGAAAGAAGGATGCCATCATGCGGGTTTTATATCGCGGGCTCATCGTCTCCTCCGTGCTTTCTGTGGCCGCGTTCTATCCGCTCACGAACCTGATTATGTCGGGCAACGGCTCATTTACCGTGCTGAATCTTTTTTACTGCGCGCTCATCGGCATTGCCGTCACCATCGGCATGTTCGTCATCACCGATTACTACACGAGCAAGGATTACAATCCGGTGAAAGCAATCGCGAAAGCTTCTACAACGGGACACGGCACGAACATCATCACGGGGCTCGGCGTCTCCATGGAGGCGACCGCTCTTCCCGTCCTCCTTATCACCGCGAGCATTCTTGCCGCATATAACTTCGCGGGTCTTTACGGCATCGCGATTGCCGTCATGGCGATGCTCTCTCTTACGGGCATTGTCATCGCTATTGACGCGTTCGGACCGATTACCGACAACGCGGGAGGCATCGCGGAAATGTCCGGCCTCTCGGCAGAAGTGCGCTCGGTGACAGACCAGCTTGACGCTGTCGGCAACACGACCAAAGCTGTAACGAAAGGATACGCCATCGCTTCAGCGGGGCTCGCCGCGACCGTCTTGTTCGCATCATACACGCAGGAAATTTCAAACCTCGCATCCGGCGCTCTCACGTTTGATTTAAGCAACCCATCTGTACTTGCGGGACTTCTGATAGGAGGATTGCTTCCGTATCTCTTTTCCGCATTCGCAATGGCGGCCGTCGGCAAGGCCGGGCATGCAGTTGTTGAAGAAGTGCGGCGCCAGTTCAAGGAAATCCCCGGAATCATGGAGGGAACAGCCAAGCCCGACTACGGTACTGCGGTGGAAATTGTCACGGCTGTCGCTCAAAAATTGATGATTGTCCCCGCGCTTCTTCCCGTCCTCGTGCCGGTCTTGGTGTGGTGGATATTGGGGCTTCAAGCACTCGGCGGACTCTTGGTCGGCGTCATCGTTACGGGTCTTTTCGTGGCGATTTCAATGACATCGGGAGGCGCCGCGTGGGACAACGCGAAGAAATACATTGAAGACGGGCACCACGGCGGGAAAGCAGGACACGCTCACGCCGCGGCGGTTACCGGCGACACGGTCGGCGACCCGTACAAAGACACAGCGGGTCCCGCGATTAACCCGATGATAAAGGTGGTGAATATTGTGGCACTGTTGATAGTGAGCTTCTTGGCATAGGACGTATTGCGATAACTAAAAGGGCTCGCGCATGCGAGCCCTTTTAGTTAATCGGTGATTGATTACTCGGCGCCCTTTTCCTTTTCAGGTTCCGCCGGTTTGTCTTCTGTTGTTCCTGCCTGCGCTGAAGCTTCGGCAGGCAGGTCAGATACAATCTTTTCGGCGTCCGCCACTTTTTCCGATTCCGCGACCT
>JAUYLR010000035.1 GCA_030698935.1 bacterium | reverse complement strand
TTGGCGACAGAGCGTTCGGCCGCTTCAAATTTCATACGCTCAAGATGCCTCACCTGCCTGATACGGATGACGCAGTATATGATTCCCGTTCCCAAAATAAGGGAGATGACCATGGAAATCGCCACAAAAACATCCCACCTATGGACGAGCGCGCTGAATTCCTGCTGTGAGGATGTCCGCTCCAATAAATCAACGATGCTGCCCGCCGTCACGGGTTCCGTAATCGGAGAAAATCCCGCCGGAATCGGCCCCGCGCCGGAGCTTTCAGCTCCGGCAATCGTAACAGCGGTTGCGGGCACAAGTTTGAACGCAACCCCCCCGATAAACTCGAGTATATTTGAAAATACCTCGCTCATCCCGTTAGAAGTCGGAAGCTTGCGCTTCCGACTCGTTATCCGTGTCTAGTAAAACATCGACCAATGCAAACCATACCGTGAACATAGGGCTTTCAGAACTTCCGCAACTTCTAACGGGACTCATTAAAGAAATTATACCCTATAACCGAGCACAAGAAGCGGCAAACGGTTCAAAACCCCCGTTCCACATCTTTTCCGATTGTGAACAATGTTTCCTCGTTCCCGTGAGCCCCGATTATCTGGAATCCGACGGGCAAATCTTTTCCCTCGCGCACAACAGCACCCGAGGGAACGGAAATGGCAGGAACGCCCGCAAGATTCACAGGAACGGTGAATATATCGGCGGCATACATCGCAAGCGGAACCGCTTTCTCGGCAAATTTCCACGGTGGCACAGGACTTGTCGGAAGCGCGATGGCATCAACTGATTCTCCTCCGAGGGAGGATCCGCCGCCGGCGGAAAACGCACGCGCGAAGTCCGCCCGGATAATTTCCCGCACCGCGCGAGCCTTCCGGTAGTATGCATCGACGTATCCCGAAGATAGTACGAATGTGCCGACGAGAATTCGGCGCCGGACTTCCGGCCCAAACCCCTCCCCGCGCGTTTTTGTATACACCTCTTGAATCGTTGCGGCGGGAACCGAAAGTCCGTAGCGAACCCCGTCAAACCGCGCAAGGTTCGTTGAACTTTCCGCAGGCATGATTATGTAGTACACGGCGAGCGAATAGGTGAGGCTCGGCAGTTTTATATCGCGGATTTCGTATCCTTGCGCGCGTAAGCGCGCAAGCGTCGCTTCAAATGACTGGAGAACATCCGCGTCTATACCCTCTCTAAGATATTCCCGCGGAACTCCGATTACTTTTTCCAGGGATGTACCGCTCCGAGTCGCGCTGTCCGCGAGCGAGGTGCTGTCCTTCGCATCGTAACCGGCGATAGCTTCTAGCATGATTCTTGCGTCCTCTACGGTTTTCGTAACCGGACCGATCTGATCCAACGACGAGCCCATTGCCATGAGGCCGAAACGCGAGACCTTTCCGTAGGTTGGCTTAAATCCGACAACGCCGCAAAAGCCCGCAGGTTGGCGAATTGAACCGCCTGTGTCGCTCCCCAAGGCGGCAAGCGCCAGATTTGCCGCAACAGCCGCAACCGAACCCCCTGAAGATCCTCCGGGGACACGCGATGTATCGTGCGGATTTCTGGTCGGCCCGAATGCGGAATTCTCGGTGGAGCCACCCATCGCAAATTCATCCATGTTCGTACGCCCGAGAAAAACTGCGCCCTGATTTTTCAATTTTGTAACGACAGTCGCATCGTATGTTGCTTTGTAATTCTCAAGTATTTTTGAGCCGGCGCTTGCGGTGCGCCCCTCAATTAAAATGTTGTCTTTGACGGCAATCGGGATACCGGTCAGCGGTTGCGATTCTCCACGCGCAATCATGGCGTCTGCCACTTTCGCCTCCTCGCGCGCAGAATCTTCCCACACTTCCAGATATGCATGGATTTCCGGATTTTTCTCCGCAATCGCAGTCAAGTACGCATTCGTGAGTTCAAGCGCGGAATATTCCTTTGCATCCAACGCTTTGCGAGCTTTGGAAATAGTCAGTTTTGATAAATCCATAATTAAGATGCGTTAAGCACGAAATTCGAATATCGAAATCCGAAAAAACGGGAAAAAACGACATCCGAAAAAACACAAATTTCCAATGGTCTAATATCAAAGGAATCTTTTTTAGGATTTTGAATTTTAGATTTCATATTTTTTCGGATTTCGTGCTTCGGATTTCGTATTTTTCCTAGTAAGTACCTGTTTTACCGCTATTCGATTGCCGACACGTGATGGAGCGGCTTTCATAAGAGCCTCCGTATACATTCCGCCCTCATGCGGGTTCTCATCCGCGCGCATAACATTCCGCAATTCCGGAGAAGATATCTCCGTTTCCACGGATACATTTTGAATAGTTTCAACAAATTTCAGAATGTCGGGAATTTCCCGCTCCAGTTTCGCAAGCTCCTCATCGGAAACTTCCAGTCGCGCAAGTTGCGCCAGTGCGCGAACGTCTACCCCGTTAGAAGTCGCGCCCGCGCTAGCGCGCCCGGAGGGCCTTGGGGGCGGGCTACTTCTAACGGGGTCTATTTTATCTGCCATATTCACATCAGATTACCTTAGAATTACTTTACCGCCAGTAATTTGAGGAGTTCGGCTTCTGTCAGCACCGAAACTCCGAGACGGCGCGCTTCGTCGTATTTGGAGCCGGGGGCTTCGCCTGCCACCACGTAGTCTGTCGCTTTAGAAACAGAGCTTGAAACTCCTCCGCCAAGCGCGCGAATCTTTTCTTTCGCTTCATCGCGCGACATTTTGGAGAGGGTCCCGGTCAAAACAAATGATAAGCCTGCTAGCTTGGAGCCGGTAGCCGGTAGCCCTACAGAACTTTTAACTGTGACGTGCGCGAGCAAATGACGCAGGTTCTTTTTGTTTTCCTTGTCGGCCAACCACGCGATAATCGCATCGGCCATAATATCGCCAACGCCGTCTATCTTTTCAAGCGATTCTTTGCCAGCACCCTTTAATTCATCCAGTGTTTTGAAATTCTCTGCAAGAAGATACGCCGTCTCCTCTCCCACGTGCGGAATGGAAATGGCATTAATCAGGCGAGGCAATTCTACAGTTCTTGCTTTTTCAATAGAAGAAAGCAGGTTATCAACCGATTTTTCGGCAAATCTCGGCAACGCCAGCAAGTCGCCGCGCTTTAGTGTGAAAATATCGCCATACGAGGAAATCAGTTCGTTATCCAAAAGCGCGTCAATAATCTTCGGCCCCATACCGTCAATATCAAAACAATGCTTGCCTACAAAGTGATATAACTTTCTCTTAAATTGCGGGTAGGAATTCTTATTGACGCACCGCCATGCCGCTTGCCCCGGAATCCTCTCAATCGCTCCGTCCCCTCCGCACGCGGGAACGTGCGTCGGGAACTTGTACGATTTTTCTTTGCCTGTGCGCATTTCCGCAAGCACGCGCACAATATCGGGAATAACATCCCCCGCTTTTTGGAGTACGACCGTGTCGCCCACGCGCACATCAAGCCGTTTGATTTCATCTTCGTTATGGAGCGTTGCCCGCGAGACGATGGAACCCGCTACAGAAACTGGCGCAAGATGCGCAACGGGCGTCAAGACCCCAGTCCGCCCTATTTGAAGAACTATATCTTCAACAACAGTAGTCACCTGCTCGGCTGGAAACTTGAACGCTATGGCAAAACGCGGAGCTTTGCCGGTATAGCCGAGCGCTTCCTCGTATTTTCTTTCATTGATTTTCACAACGATTCCGTCTATCCAGTAGCCTTGGTGTCTCCCTTTGCTCTTCCATTCTTCCCAATACCGGATTACTTCTTCAATCGTTTTCGCGAGAGCATGATGCGGATTGACCTTGAAACCCAACTCGCGCAAATACTCAAGCTCTTCTATTTGCGTCGGCGGAAATCTCTCCGATGTTTGAGCGACGTCATAAATGAATATATCCAATTTGCGTTTCGCGGCGAGCCTCGGGTCAAGCTGGCGGATTCCGCCGGCGGCAGCATTGCGCGGATTCGCGAAGCTTGCTTCGCCCTGAGCCTGTCGAAGGGCGTTAAGTTTTTTGAGATTTTCAGAACTCATCCACACCTCCCCTTCTACGACGATGTCAATCGGGCGCGTGAGGGAAAGCGGGACTGATTCAATGGTGCGGATGTTGTTCGTAACATCTTCGCCCACAACACCGTCTCCGCGCGTAGCGGCAGTTTTGAGGAGCCCTTTCTCGTATTCCAAAACAATTTTCAATCCGTCTATCTTCAGTTCGCAGACATACTCCGGCCCTGCTTCACTAAAGCTACGCAGGGCAAGCTGTCTTTTTACGCGCGCGTCAAATTCCCGTATTTCCTCCGGTGTAAACGCGTCATTAAAGGACCACTGCACCACCTTGTGCCGGACTTTCTTGAAAGAAGGGAGCGGCGCTCCCGCCACTCTTTGCGACGGGGAATCAGGCGCAATAATTGCAGGATACTGTTTTTCCAGTTCCGACAGCTCATGCTTCAGAGAATCAAGCGCGGCCTGCGATATTTCCTCCTTATCGTAGACGTGGTAGAGCCGGCGGTAGTGGTTGATCGCTTCTTTCAATCTTTTGTACCGTTCTTGAACTGCTTTAGAAGTCATAGTGAAGCGGTTAGCGATTAGCGTATAGCGTTTAGGAAAAACAGCAAATGATTCTCTGTATGCTCTACACGCTCATCGCTATACGCTCTACGCTAATAATGCAGTTCCACCGAGCGCTGGAGGGAGCGCGCGCTTGAGCCTATTAATGCGCACGTGGTATTAAAACCGTCCGCATGAATGACCGTGTGGATATAAGGGTTCAGGGGGTCGCAGAGGCCGTCGGTTTCGCATTTTGTGACGGAGACTTGCGCGCATCTGCCGGACGGCTCAAACTGGAACGTTGAAACCGCCGAACCATCCGGAGGAAAAGAAGTGGTAATCGCCGCGGGCGTTATATAGGTCGGCTCATCGCACGAAACGCCGGATGCGGGGTTAGAGAACGTAGACGTCGCAAATGTGTTCGGATGAATGTCGTTCCGTACGTCCCAGTAGAGGGCGCATTCCGCGCCGGTGTCAGCGGCATAAAAAGCGAATTGTGATTCGCGTCCCATGGACGATAGCGTCACTTGTTTTAACGCAATTTGAAATATGGAAACACCGAGGGCAAGGACGACGGATGAGATGAGCGCGGAGAGGAGAAGGGTGAAACCGCGGGAGTCAGCGTTTAGCGAATAGCGTTTAGCGAATAGTTTAGGCGTCTCCGGATT
>JAUYLR010000031.1 GCA_030698935.1 bacterium | reverse complement strand
GCTAATAAATTACGCCTAGGCGTAATTTATTAGCATTTGGGCACCGCCGGGCCAAACGGTTCCGTTTGAGTCATTCACGTATCAGACACGGTTGCTTAAAATATTTACTTGACACCGATTTGTCTTTCAAGTCCAGATATCTGAACTCGTTCCTGCTTCCCCGTATCGCGGTCACGCACGGTGACCGTGTCGTCTTCTAGCGTCTGGAAATCAACCGTAATGCACACGGGCGTGCCGATTTCATCCTGCCGGCGGTAGCGCTTGCCGATATTGCCGTTGTCGTCCCATAGTATTTGCGGAACTGTCTTTTTCAACCCCGTATAAATCTCCCGCGCCTTCGCCACAAGCTCCGGCTTATTTTTGAGAAGCGGAAACACCGCGGCTTTAATCGGCGCAACCGCCGGATTGAATTTGAGATATGTGCGAACCTCTCCGTTTAGTTCGTCCTCCGTATACGCACTCACAAGAAGTGCGAATATGGCGCGGTCAACGCCGAACGACGGCTCAATAACGTGCGGAACAATTTTCTCTCCGGTTGCATCGTCAATAACAACGGAAAGCTCAACGCCGGAAGTTTTGGCATGCGCCCTCAAGTCAAAATCCGTCCTGTAGGCGAGCCCGCACAGTTCCTTGCGGCCAAATGGAAAATCAAATTCAAAATCTATCGTGCGCTTGGAATAATGCGCGCGGTCTCCATGCCCTATTTCCGACTCGTGAATGGAATCCCGCGCAATGCCGATGGAATCAAAGAACATAAAAACTTCTTCACGCCACGTCACAAACCATCTCTCCCATTCATCCGGTCGCACGAAATATTCAATTTCCATCTGTCCAAACTCTCTCGTCCTGAAAACAAAGTCCCGCGGCGCTATTTCGTTGCGGAACGCCTTCCCGATTTGAGCGATGCCGAACGGCAGTTTGGGATGGAACGAATCCACTATATTCTTAAAGTTGACGAAAATCCCCCCTGCCGTCTCCGGGCGCAGATATGAAACCGACGATTCATCTTCGGTCGCGCCCACATGCGTCTTAAACATCATGTTGAATTGCCGGACATCGCCGAACGAGCCGCCGCATTCAGGGCATTTCTCGCCGCCCTGGTCTGCGCCTGCCTGCGTCGCAGACGCGACAGGCAGGCGAAACCGCCTCTTGCATTTCTTGCACTCAACCATCGGGTCGGAAAATCCGCCCACATGCCCGCTCGCTTTCCACGCCTCTCTGTGCATGATTATCGCGGCATCCACTCCATACATGTCGTCGCGGTCCTCCACGAATGTACGCCACCACAGGTTCTCTATATTCCTCTTCAGCGCGATGCCAAGCGGACCGTAATCCCAAAATCCGGAAAGCCCGCCGTAAATTTCAGAACCTGGATAGATAAACCCGCGCCTTTTCGCGAGCGAAACTATTTTCTCCATCCCGTTAGAGACAGGTCGCGGTCGTGTAGATTCATTATCCATTTTGTTCATAATGCCTTAATAATCATCATGCACCTACCATTGTCATTTCGTGCGACCGCGGTCTCTAACGGGATCCATTGTTACTTCAGCCATAGATTTGTACACCGTACCATATATCGTGAATTTCTTCAGGCTACAAGCTACCGGCTACTAGCTATAGGCTCGCTCATCTGACTACCACCGCCTCGGTGGGACTGAATCCGGAATCGTTCAGCAGATGTGTCGTCACGTCAGGCGCCGTGCGCGAAACTGCGGCATCGGTCGCGTCGTCGGTTCCCGAGAGGGTGATGTCCTTCAGAATGACCGGTTGAGAGCCGATTTGGCTCGTTGAGGGCGTAAATCCTATTGCAATGGCGGCCTGCCTTGGAGGCGTACCGTTCACTCCCGCACCGGGTTCAATGTCGCCCACAATCCACAGGAGCGAACCGTCATCTCTGTTGAAAGTGATTTTCTCCGAGAGGGGCGCGTACATCGTTGGCCCAAGCGAGCGGATGTAATTCGGAAGAACCGCCCGGAGCTTCGCGTTCTTTATCTTGTTCGTGGTATTCGTCACGGTGAACAGTATCGCGTATGTTGTTTCCTTATCGGCCTGCGGAGGCACCGACCCCGAGACGCCGAACGGATTATCGTGGTAATGCCCCTCGGCAGTGATGCCTAAGTCGCTGGCAATTTTAATTGTTTGCGAGGCAGTAGACTGGAGGCTTTCCGGAACCGCGGACTCTGAAAGGCGTTTGCCGGCGGCATGCACCGTAATGGTAAGGCGCGGGTCCCGCAGAGTCTGCAACTCTTCACTCGGGGGTATCCGGAATGAGAAACTCACCGTTCCGCTGTCGCCGGAAGCGACGGAGGCAAGCGTCCCGCCGGTCGTTGTCTTGTCCCACAAGACCGCACTGTCGGAAGAACGGTAAAAACCGTCCAGCGTTTTTACGGTTGAGCCGTCAATCGGAAGACCGGAAAGTCGGGCCACTATGACGGCATCCGTAATCTCCGTCGTGAGATTGTTCTGCCATGAAACAGATACGCTGACTTCGCCGCCGGGAGTGACGACGGCACTGCCTCCGCTTGACCTGTTCACGGAAACAGCGAGTCCCAAAAACGGTTTTGATATCGCCATGCGGTACGGCGTTTCGGAAAACACGGTATCTATACCGGAACTTTCTTTTGTTTTCCGTGTACCGAGCGAGATGCGGAACACCCGTTCATCCCCCGGTTCTCCGGCGAGCGTTCCGTTGATTGTTATGCGGAAAGAATTTCCCGGCGTTATATCTCCGAGCTCCCACACGCCGGGCCTCGCCGGTTTCAAACTTGCAGAAGAAAATGTAAACCCGAAAGGGTACCCGATACTCAACAACGCATCCTTTACCGGCGCTGTCGCATTTGAGGCAACGGTCAACGTGAGCGAAATCGGCTGTCCGGAAACTGTCTCGGTGTTTCCGTCAATGGAAACGGTAAGCGGGCTGGAGCTGAACGCAAGAGCATAATCCGGCGACGCGGCGACAAACACAGCGCTGGAACCGGTAACGCGGTATTCAAGCTGGGCTTTCAGAATCGCCTGCCCGCCTTCCGCACCGGCAAATACCGCACGGACGGGCACGTTCACAACACCTCCCGATTTTATTGAACCGATAGAAATGCGCTGACTCGGAATATCAGTCGGAATGTTCGGCGACAGGCGCGTACCCGGTGGATACAGAATAATCAGGTCGGCAAGCTCAAGCCCTACGCGGTTTTTATTTGATACCGTTATCTGCAGTTCTGTCATTTCACCTCCTGAAACGCGCGTGGGTCCCGAAATTGATACGCCGACATTGCCGGAAGATGCCGAGAATGCCCCTCCGCCGATTGTAAAATAGTATGCAAGAAATCCTATTGCGCCGATACAAAACGCGGCGAGAGCAACACCGAGCCATCGCACGGCGCTCTTCCAGGCGCCGGACATGCGCGGAGCAACCATGGTGCCCGGCAGTTCGGGTTCTTGCCTGTTCCAATCCTCTGCTACGTCAGTCCGGTCTTCCTCAAGCGTGCGCCGTTGCCGCTCATGCAACTTGGGAGAGAGCGAGCGCGAGTACATAGCTCGGCGTAAGCGGTTCATCTTTTCCTCCTCGTTCGGCATCGGGTCTACCATGGGCTCAATAATACCAGAGTTTGTGTATAGACTTTGTGGTCAGCCGCCGAAACTGTGGTCAGTTTCGGCACGATTTTTGCTCCGCGGGGTACCGCGGAAAAAATCGCCTGTTCCCTGCTCAAAGGTGCGTTTCTGTAATAGCACGATTGATTGAGGAGAGCAGTTCATCGCGCAACGTTTCGGCTTCGCGCAAATGCTCATCCGCGTATGCAGTATGCGTAAGAAGAGCTGATTTAAGGGCTTCGTTTGAGATATAGCCGAGCGCGTAGAGAACGCGCGCGACGCATACAAGCTCTATCGTGGCCCACGCCTCGCACGCTTTCTGCGTGAGTGCGGAGTGTGCTTCTCGCAAAATATCAAAGAGGGCGCTGTGTGCCTCTTCACCCGTTACAAACCTTGAGACCAGATTTGCCACACGGGCAAAAGCCGTCCTGCCCTTAATGTCTACGCTGCCGCTGTTCCCCAAGGCCGTTGCTCCGGCAAGCCGCCACCCCTGTTTGCCCTTCACGAGAGAAATATTCGCGAGAGAGTAATTCTGGAGCGCGTAGCGCATTTTTGATTTGGCCGCGCGGATTCCCCGCGCGCGCGCACGCACGAGCCCGAAATCGCGCGTATAGAGCGCGAGCATTCTGTCCGACTCGCCCATCTCGCGGCTTCCCAAAACAAGTGCGTCAGTGTGGTACTTCTGATACATGTTAGATTTTCTCCAAAGTAAATTTGAACGTGTAGTCGCCGACTTCATGCCCTTCCGACACTAACGCCGAGAATGAAATTTCTTTCGTTTTCGTTGCGCTTTGTATCACATTGGCATACTTCTTAATTACTTTTAGCGTACTAGGCGTACCCAGAATCGTAAGTCGAGCCATATCATGCGGATTAAGACCAGCATTCTTCCGCGCCTCCTGTACCTCGCGTACGAAATCTCGCACAAATCCTTCTTCTTTCAACTCCGACGTCAGCGCAATATCAAGCGACACCGTGGATGCATCCCCTGCTGAATTGTCCAACACAACTTCTTTAACATTTATTTCATCCGCGATAAGCGGGACCACCTCTTTCCAGAAAGGAATTTCTGGACCACTGTGTTTGATGGTCAATCTCGCGAGCGGCTGGCGCACTTTAATTCCGGCCTCCGAGCGCTGCATCAAAGCCATCGTCACAAAATTCCTCGCGAACAGCATGACGGCCAAAACAGCGGACGCGTCAAAATCAAGCTTCGGCATTTCCGGCCACGATGCGAGATGCACACTCTCCTCATCCTCGTCCTCACGCACCTCCTGAAAGATATGTTCGGCGAGAAACGGCATTGAGGGCGCGATGATGCGCGAGAGTGTGTGGAGCACGTAGCGCAATGTTGCGAGCGCGGCCTTCGAATCAGCGTCTCCGTTTTTCACTCTCTCCCGACTTCTCCGCAAATACCACACGGAAAGGTCGTCAATAAACAGCGCGAGCGGACGGACCGCCCTGTCCAACTGATACTTCTCGTACCCATCGGTCGTTTCTCCGATGAGTGCCGCGACTCGCGCAAGAATCCAACGGTCCAGCACATGCTCACTCTTGCTACTGCGCAGAGTGCCGCCTGCCCCGTTAGAACTCGCAGAGCTTCTAATGGGGTCTTCATACAATTTATAGAACGCGAGCACGTTGCCCAACCGGCCGATATTTTTCTTCGCGACTTCGTCCACTCCGCTTTCGGTAAAGCTCATATTCTCGGCCTGCACGACCGGCGATGACAACATATAGAGTCGTAGCGCGTCCGCGCCATACGTATCAACAATATCCATCGGGTCCGGATAGTTATTGAGTTTCTTGGACATTTTCTTGCCGTCCTCCGCCAAGACAATGCCCGTCACGATACAGTGTTTGAATGCTTCTTTGCCGAAGAGAGCGCCCATAAGCACATGCTGATAGTAAAACCACGCGCGGCACTGGTCTTGCGCTTCCGCGATGAAGTCCGCCGGCACGCGATTCTTGAATGTTGCCTTGTTTTCCTTCGGATAGTGAAGTATCGCGAACGGCACTGACCCGGAATCGAACCATGTGTCCAAGACATCCGGTACTCTCTTCATCAATCCTCCGCATTCGCACGCAAATGTTACATCGTCGACAAAATCTTTATGAAGGTCTGTGACTTTTTTCCCGCTCACTTTTTCAAGCTCGAGAGCAGAACCAAAAACCCGGTCGGCTTTGCACGCTTCGCATCGCCACACGGGAATGGTGTTGGCCCAGAAACGTTGGCGCGAGATTGACCAATCGCGCGCGCCTTTAAGCCACTCTCCAAATCTTCCCGCCTTAATGTGCGCCGGAGACCATTCGATATTTTCCGCGGTTTTCATCAGCTTGTCCTTTATTTTTTCTACCGCAACAAACCACGAGCTTGTCGCGTAATTGAGCAGCGGTGTATCACAGCGCCAACAATGCGGATATGAATGTTCAATCTTTTCCTTTGAGAAAAGCAGGCCGTTGTGCGCGAGATATTTGATTATCTGAACATCGGTCGCCTGCGGGTCATCAATTGGTTTTACTTGCATGCCCGCAAAATCATTCATTTCCGGTCTGAAAACCCCATCGATGCCAACGTGTTGCACAAACGGCAAGTGCTCTTTCTTTGATAGAGACATGTCGTCTTCTCCAAACGCAGGCGCAATATGTACAATTCCCGTCCCTGTTTCTGTCGTTACGAAATCTCCCGCATATACTTTCCATCCGTTCGCATGATTCTTGAGCGATGCATCTTTTGAGTAGTAATCAAAAAGCGGTTCGTATTCGAGGCCGATTAAATCTTTGCCTTTCAGATTTTTCCCCGCAGGAGTTATTTCTGGCCCTTCGTAGAATAATCCCAGCTTGGCCCGCTGCTGACTTGAAAGAATCAGATTTTCTTCTCCGAGCAGGAGATCGTATGAGATTCCTCTTCCTACTGCTAACGCAACATTGCCCGGCAGAGTCCATGGCGTTGTAGTCCACGCAAGTAGATATGTGTTTTCAGGTAAGTCATGCTCCTTGGGATTTTTTATCTTGAACTTCACCGTCACCGAAATATCTTTAACATCCCTATATCCCTCTGCAACTTCGCCTTGGCTCAAAGTAGTCTCACAGCGCGGGCAAATGTGCATTGAACGATAGTCCTCGTAAATGAGTCCGTCGTCATAAAGCTTCTTGAATGCCCACCATTCGCTTTCCATGTATGCAAAGTCCATTGTGCGATAGGGATTTTCCATGT
>JAUYLR010000030.1 GCA_030698935.1 bacterium | reverse complement strand
TAGATTGGGATGCATTTGTAAATTGGCACATAATTATTCAAGCACTTTTAGAATCTTTTTCACGTCTTCTACCTTGTGCATCGGGAAATTGCCTATGCGGATGTGCGTGTCTTTAAATTCACCGTATCCGGCTCCCACAATATATCCCCTCTCTGATAGTCGTTTAAGTACCGTTGCAGAGCCTTCCGGTGTCTCTGCAACAATGACAGTCTTTGAGCGCCACGCTTCCTTTTTGACGAACGCGGGATAGCGGACACTTGCGTCAAGAAAAGCGTACAGGAGTCTTGCTTTTTCGTCTGTTTCTTTTTGTATGCTTGCCAAACCTTTTTCAATGTAGTCGTCGCATACGCGCCCCAACACATAGATGGCCATGACGTTGGGTGTTTCGGGCGTCTGCTGTTTACCCGCGTATTTAAGAAGTGCGGAAAAATTATGGAAACTGCCGATGTTTACACCCCGCGCCTTTAACTGCTCCGATTTTCCGATGCACGCACCATTCACGATGAGTACCCCGAGTCCCGATGGCATGCCGAACCCCTTCTGCACGGAAAAGAACGCGCAGTCCACGGCATCCCAGTCAACAAGGGCATAGGGCACAGAAGAAACAATGTCTGCGGCAAAAAGCGTGCCGGGGTGTTTCAACTTCAGTGCGCGGATATCCGGCATATTAACGCTAACTCCCGTGCTCGTCTCGTTCACCGTGATGCATACGAGCTCCGTATCCTTGGGGATTAATGCTTTTTGCATATCAAATCCTTCACCCGCCGGTACTTCTAATCTTTCAGGATGTTTTCCCAACTCCTGCGCAGTCCGGAAAAACCGTTTTGAGAATGCGCCGTTCACGAAATGGAAACTTTTATCCTCCGCGCAATTCTCCAATATCAATTCCATTCCCTCGGTCGCCGAACCGATGAAGAAGACGTGGAAATCAGGCGGAATGTTCAACAACGTTTTCAGCGAGGAAACAGTGTGCGTAAAGAGTTCGCCGAATTGCTTCCCGCGGTGCGATATGGAGTAGATGCCCTTCTCCAACCCCTCATTCAAATATTCTCCAAGTTTAGGGTGAGTTTGCGTCGGCCCGACTGTGAAATAAATGTTGCCCACCCCGTTAGAAGTCTGTCGTTGTTTGTTCATACGATCATTTTGTGAATTACGTTTCGTTTACATTTCGGTTTTGGTAGGCCTCGCAGAAAAATTTAATATAAATTTTTCTGCCAAAGACTTCTAACGGGGCTGGTTATTAGTACAGCACTCTGAATTTAATCGTGTGAGGCACGTTCTTTAACTCATTAATCACCGCATTGTCGTATTCCTTGCTCACATCTGTTATCACGTACCCGATAGTTTCGTCTGTCTTTAAATACTGCCCGAGTATGTTTATCTTGTGCTTGGCGAGCACGCCGTTGATGTGCGCCAAAACCCCGGGACTGTTGTGATGGATGTGAATAAATCTGTGCGCATCTTTAAGCGCCGGCAGTTGAATGTTCGGGATATTGACGCTCAAATAGGTATTCCCTGCGTTTATAAAGTCCACAATTTTGGAAGAAACAAATTCTCCGATGTTTTTTTGCGCCTCTTCCGTGCTTCCGCCGATGTGGGGCGAGAGGATTACGTTCGGCAGATTCTGCAACTCGCTCGCGAATTTCTCGTCATTGCTTTTCGGCTCGCGCGGATATACGTCAATGGCGGCACCGGCGAGCTTCCCGCTTTTTATGCTCTTTGCAAGGGCGGGAATATCAATCACAAAGCCGCGGCTCAAATTCAGAAGAAGCGAACCGTCCTTCATCATGGCAAGCTCTCGTTCCGATATAATATTCTTGTTTCTAGGCTGGCCATCCACATGCACGGCCACGACATCGCATTTTCTCAATAATTCCTCCATTGAAGCGCATTTTTGCGCATTGCCGATGGAAAGCTTCTCAACGATATCGTAGAAATACACCTCCATGCCGAGGGACTCCGCGACAACGGAGAGCTGGGAGCCGATGTTGCCGTAGCCGATAATCCCCAGTTTCTTGCCGCGGATTTCAAAGCAATTTTTTGCCGATTTGTCCCAGACCCCGCCGTGGAGCTTCACGCTTTTATCAAAAACCTTTCTCATGAGCATGATGATTTCGCCTATCACAAGCTCAACGACGCTTCTGGTGTTGCTGTACGGCGCGTTAAAAACCGGAATTCCCCTTCTTGAACATTCGGCAAGGTCAATTTGATTGGTCCCTATGCAAAATGCGCCGACAGCCATAAGCTTATTGGCTTTTTCCAGTACCTTCTTGGTGAGCTCGGTTTTAGAACGTATCCCGAGCACGGCAACATCTTTGATTTTTTCGCACAGTTCATCCTCGCCAATGCTTTTTGCCATTGTTTCAATGCCGTAACCCTCTTTCTTGAAGCGCTCAACCGCGTCCGGATGGATATTCTCAAGCAACAGGACTTTCAGCCTGTTTTTGGGATATGAGTGCGCCATCGGCAAAGCATTGATGTACAAGAATTCGTCAAATGTCGGAATTACATGGTCGGCTTTCTCAACAACGGATTTCCGCGACACATTCTCCGTGAACGCAAAGAATTTTGAAGCTAAACCGGATTCGCGCAATTCGTAATCCGAATGACCGTCTCCGATGACAAAGATTTCACCGTCTAGCTTGAGGTTTTTCAGTTGAATAACTTTCCCGCCTTTTTGCGCCAGCGGGTTCTTCTTGTCGTACCCTACGATGTTTCCTTTCTTGTCGTACAAAAACGTGTTCGCGAATACGTTTTTTTCCGGAATGCCGTATGCCTTCACTATCGGCAGAATAAATTCTTTAAATGCCCCGGAAAATATCAGAACGTCACCCCCGAATTCCTTAAAAAACTTCTTATTTCTCGCAAATGAAGGCGTAACGTTTTTCTTGAGAAGTCTTACCAGCGTTTCTACATCTTTTTTATTGGATTTCATCAACGCCATCCTCTTTTCCAGTGATTCGGCAAATGAAAGTCTCCCCTCCATCGCCGCGTTTGTTATCTCTTTGATGCCCTTCATTATTTCATCTCTGCCCTTGTTTCCTTTCAGAGAAATTGCAAGGAGCTCTTCCAAGGTCTCAATCTTTGAAAACGTGCTGTCAAAATCAATAACGTAGTACCTCTTCAGCTTGGGTGCGGCAGTCATAATCAGGCATTATCGCGGCAACTTCGGGCCGCCGACTTTCTTGAGTATCTCCGAACGGAACGTATAATTCGTGCTCTCCTGCGTCTTAAAACGCTTCTCGGCCATTGTGATGAGGCCTAACACCAGTTCCATGTTGGAGACGCCGGCTTTCTTCCAGTTGTGATGATACAGGCTTCCCGGCATGGTATTCACCTCTATAACATAGACCTTTTTGGCTACACTATCAATAAGGAAGTCAACGCGCGCAATGCCTGAACAGCCGAGTATCCCGTATACTTTCTTACCCAACTCAATAATCTGCGCGGTCAATTTTTCACCGATATCCGCCGGAATAACGCTGTACGCGCTGTTTGCACCGCCACCCTTTTTCCCTCCAGACATATACTTGCTGTCAAAATCAAATAGTTCCGTTTTGTTGAGAGGCCTCTCAACGAGGGCCGTGCGCGGCGCATCGTCGCCCATGATGGGAAGCGTTACTTCAATCAGATTCCGGACGCCCTCCTCAACGAGTACCTTATCGTCGTAGTGAACGGCAACCTCAAGGGCGTTTTGGAGCCCGGATTGTTCTTTCACTTTTGTGATGCCGATACTGGAACCGAGGTGCGCCGGCTTCACAAACAGCGGCATTTTCAGTTTGGATATCCGATTCCGTACAGCGGCACTGTCATCCAACCATTCTTGTTTTGTGAACCATACGGATGGCGCGAGAGGAATACCCTCCTGCGCAAGCACCTGCTTGGTCAATACCTTGTCCATCGCAACTGCTGACGCTGTCATGTCGCAACCGACAAAAGGCACGCCTGCCATACGAAGCAATCCCATCAAGCTTCCGTCTTCTCCGAACGTACCGTGCATTGTCGGAAACACAACGTCTACGCGGACAGATTTCGGGAACACCCCCGGCCACACGAGAGACAGCCCGCCGGTTGTGGCGGGACCTGTAGACGGGCCATTATCAAATGATATCTGTACTTTCTTTTCTCTCGCGAGCCGCGCTTCAAAATCCGGTTGCGTGAAAAAGGCTATGGAATTCATCTTTTTAGTTGAATACCACAAGCCGTCTTTTGCGATATAGACGGGCCAGACATCAAATTCACCGCTTGCAATCAGCGTGTCAATAACCGGAGTATGTGCGGTTATTATGGAAACATCGTGTTCCACGCTCCGACCGCCGAAAATAACTGCAACACTTTTCATCCCGTTAGAGGCCCGCCTGCCATCGCCTGAAAGCGCGGTGGTGACGACCTTGATCAATTAATAAATACTTCACGTTTATTTCCATATCATTTGCCCTGCTCTGGCTTTGGCGGGCAGGCAGGAAGCAACGCTTCCCGTACCTGATTTATTGCTGATAATCGACCGCACTGATTTTCTACACAGACGTTCCATATATATAGCTTGTCTTCCGTAGCCTCTAACGGGATTCATTAAGCCATTGTACGCAATTTTAGAAAATGGGCGAGGACTACACCACTCTTAACTTCAGTGAGAAGGCCTGTCGTTTTTAACGGTGCGGGTTCATCTTCCGTAAAAAACGACAGGCCTTTGAGCGCCCCCATTATGAATACTGGTCGGGCCAATCATTCTGGAGAATCACAATGTCGCCCTTCGCCGTCAAATGCGGCAATGCCGCGTATGCCTGAAGCGCGTCGTTAAAACGGATTATTTCTCCGGTATAGCCGGCCTCGCGCAATCCCCGCTCTATGTACGGAGTTACCGAGTTCGTAATAAGGATAACCTTTTCCAACTGCGCCTGCGCAATCCTCCTCCCGATTTCTTTGTGTACTTCAACGGTCCGAGGACCCATTTCAACCAGCCCCGGCGTGACGTACCACCGGCGGCGCCCCTCTAATAACTCCAGAAATTCAATAATCGCACGAACCCCGTCAGGGTTCCCGTTGTAGCTGTCATCAAGCGTGACGACCCCGCTCTTGTCCTCATGCGGCTCCAAGCGGTGGGAGAAAGCTTTGGTCTTCGCTATACCCGCATCAATTTGTTTTCTGCTCAATCCCAAGCGGGACGCGATATGCGCGGAAACAGCGAGCGGGCCGATGGAATGCAAGCCGAGGAGACGGGTCTTAACGCGCGATGTGACGCCATCCAACACCAAGCCGAACGTGGTGCCTCGCAAATCAGATTTCGGATTTTCAACACGGCAATCTCCCGCGCCTTCCCGCGAATACACAATATGGTTTTTCAGCGCGCTCTTCGCATGCGTGCGCGCAATTTCGCTCTCGCCGTTGATGTACACGGGCCTCTTTTTTAGATACTCCGCGAGTTCAAAAACCGTAGCCGCGGTTTTTTCAAGCGTACCGAATTTCTCCAGATGCGCCTCATTTACCCCCGTGATGATTCCGACATGCGGGTCAATACATTTGCATAAGCGCATGACATCGCCCGGATA
>JAUYLR010000025.1 GCA_030698935.1 bacterium | reverse complement strand
ATCCCTGCCGTCCGGACAGGCGGGCGCCTCCGGCGGAAAATTCCAGTGTTTGTTCTTCGAGATATTCCTCGCGCATCACCGGCGGCAACTGGAAAAAGTCCCCCACGAGCACGACTTGAAGCCCGCCAAACGGCGCGGCTTTGTGCCGAATTTCACGGCACACTCTATCCACCAAGCCAAGGGTAGTTGCAGAAAGCATGGAAACCTCGTCAATGATGAGAAAGCACGTATTGCGCACGCGGCGAACCACGCGCTCGTTCTGCGTGATTTTATCCAGCGCATACAAATCCAAATCACGTTTTATTCCGATGCCGCTCCACGAATGTATCGTGTAACCGCCGATGTGCGTCGCGGCAATTCCGGTGGAGGCGGTGACGGCGGGAGAAATGCCGCGTTCTTCTAGCCAACGCACATACTGATTAATGGTATGCGTTTTCCCGCTTCCCGGTTCGCCGGTCAAAAATACATTGGCGCCTGTCTGCAAAATTTTGAGTGCCGTTTCCTGCAACATGGGAACATAATAACAGATGCGGAATTAATCTTGATTATACAAGGTAATCGACCTGTTTTTCATCGTGTCCTCTGAAAATATCCTCTTGTATTTGAAGAGAGAGAAAATACCCGATCCGGTATAAGATATCTCCCCATTAATGAGAATACGTGCTTCATGAGAATCAATCTTCTGCATCCAAACATCTATTTTCTCCTGATCCAAAGTCTCGTGAAGACCATCAACTTGTAGAAAGGTGCTTTGACCAGAACTTAGATCAAAGTGTCCATCTGCTGTTGGCAAGAAAAGATTTTGTTCTTGAGGCGTATCATCGCCGGCCTCAAACACCATCTGTATGCTTACAGAAATATTTTCGGCAGATGTTTTTCCATTGTTGCTGACTTTTAGAAGATTATGTGTACGCAACTGACCGCCTTCCTTCCTATAAGTTATGAAAAATCCGGGGCTACCATCCGCTTCCTCTATCCGCGAAGAATAAATATCAAGGATCGGCCTATTGAAATAGTAAAAACCATATAACGTAGAGAGCGCAACAAGTATACCCAGTAAAGTTTTGAGCATAAGAAATAATGACGGAAACGCGCGCGAAACATCGTCGTACGTTCCTGGCGGAGGGGGTGGGATTCGAACCCACGAGGCCTTGCGACCTGGCGCATTTCAAGTGCGCTGGAATGAACCACTATCCGACCCCTCCCTCCACAGAGTTGTACCACGCTACACTCAAAAAAGCACCACGCGCTCGCCGTAAATAATGATATTATTGCGGCATGCCACAAGGAATTCCCCTTCGCTGGAGCGCATACGAACACGAGCATATTGAGCGCGGGAGCGATTGGTATTGGGCGCTCGGCATCGTGGCAGTGTGCGCCGCGCTCACGAGCATACTTTTCAGCAACGTGCTTTTCGCAATCGTGCTTATCGTCGCCGCATTTACCATCGGACTCATCGCCCGCACCCCGCCGAAGTTGATTGAGTTTGAACTTTCGGACCGCGGCATCCGCGTGGGTGGAACTCTGCACCGCTGGGACCATATCATCGCATTCTGGGTGGAAGATGAGCACGACCGCGAACCGCTTCTCTTGGTTGATACGACGAAATTTATGTCGCCGAATCTCATAATCCCGATTGAAGATATTGATCCCGCTGAAGTGCGTGAGTTTCTCCAACAGAGAGCTGAGGAGAGGCCGATGAAAGAGCCCGTCTCGCACAAAATTCTGGAATTCTTCGGAATTTAGAAAATTGCGCGAGAACTCGGCAGAAAAATAACTTCTGGTCCCCTCGGCAGGAATCGAACCTGCATTTTTTCCTCCGCAAGGAAATGTCCTATCCATTGAACGACGAAGGGTTAGGACAGAGTAGTTGAAATTACGTAAATAGTAAATAGATAGCGTTATCTCTAGGTACTCGCAATCCTCGCGGGAGGACAAGCAAAGCAAGCGGAGTTCTTGACAGAGTAAAGCGATTGTATATACTTTTGTATATATGGCAACAACAGCCAAGGTTAAGGTGTCCGCATGGGGCAATTCATTTGGTGTTCGATTGCCGCGCAAAATTCTGCTGTTGGCAGACGTGAAAGGCGATACGGAGCTCGATGTCCGCGTTGAAAAAGGAGCTCTTATATTGACCCCGCAAAAGAGCAAGAGAAAGACCTTGAAGCAACTCCTAAAAAATGTCCGTCCTGTTTCCGACCCGGAAATCCGAGCGTGGATTAACATGAAACCTGTCGGCAAAGAGATATGGTGAAATCTTATGTGCCGGAACGAGGCGACATGGTCTGGCTTACGTTTGACCCGACAATCGGCCATGAACAAGGCGGGCATAGGCCCGCGCTCGTCGTAACCCAAAAGATATTCAATGCGCGCCATCGCTTGGCTTTTGTTATTCCAATCTCCTCCAAGGCAAAGGGGTACAGCGACGAGGTACCGTTCTTCAACGAACATATTTCCGGAGCACTGCTTGTCGCTCACTCGCGATCCATTGATTGGCACGCGCGGCGTGCCGAGTACGTCGCGAAAATTGACGATTCTGCGCTTTTGGAAGCGCAGGAACGGCTTGAAACGTATCTTATAAAAAAGGACGTGGACTGAACGAGCGGATGCCAATCCGGCTTTTTGTGCTACCCTTTCATTAGACAACATTGATAGAAAGGAGTCTGTCATGGGCTCAAAAAAATGGCTGACCATACTCGTCGGCCCATGGTCGTCGTCGAAAGGAGGACAGGAAGCGAAGAAGCAGTGGCAGAGAGAAAAGGCTCTGCTGTTGCGGAACAGGTTCGGCCATGGCCCCCGCACACGGCCATCTGTGGAATTGTTCCGTGACCATTTTAAGAAGAAAAAATGACCCCGCCTCTGGCAAAGGACGGGGTTTCGCTTTGCGTGCAACGCAATCCACCAAATAAAAACACTATGTACCAAAGTGATGCGACCGCATCACTTTGGTACATGTTTGCAAATTGATTATTCTTTTCATCATTCAATATTCATTCTCCGGAGGTTAAACCTCCGGAGTTTTTAGAAATGCACCCCGCGGAAAGCCGCGGGGCATTCTCTAACGGGGTAATCCTCCTCGGGCGATTAACTCAACCCGTTGAGTTAATCGCCCGAGTGGGTTGATAGGTCATAAAAAACAAGCCGTCGGGTAAATTGCAGCCAAAGTGGACAGCCGACTTGCGAAATTCCACCCCCCTGTTAGGTTTGCGTGGGGTGGTCTTTCACGCAGTTGGTGCGAGAGTGCCGGGGGCCGCCCTTTTTCTTATGGAAGGAAAACCATGAAGCAAAACCTGATGTACGGAACGACCGCACTGCAGCGCAGCACGAGCGGAAATTCCGGTGGCACGGCGCGCATCACTCCGCGCGCCGAAGAAACCTTGACCGGACCATACGGCAGAAAACCGGTGCAAGGCACGATGGCGCACATCCGCGCCATCAACAACGAGAAGCAATAGCCTTACGCGGCAGTACCCGTTCGTCTCAGTCGAAAACGGCTGAAAAATGAACGGTCGGGGGTCGGTGCAGTTCTGCCGACCCCCCTTTCATTTTTAAAACACTCCTAAGAGTCCTTTTCCGAATCAATTCCCGAGGAGACACCTTGCAAACGCCAAGGAGTCACCTCTGGAAGGATAAATTTCACCCTACTTCTTCCCCAACCCTGCAATCCGTTTTGTGATTCGTGATTTTGTGCGCGATGCGGTATTCGCCTTTAATACCCCCCTCTTTGCCGCTTTATCAATCGCCTTATATACGCGCGGCAGAAGCGCAATCGCCTCTTTCTGATTACCCGCTTCAATGAGCTTGCTCATATCCTTGAGAGAATCTTTGAGCTCCTTTTTCCGGCGTGCGTTGAAAACACCGCGCCGTTCTGCGACGCCGATTGCTTTCTTGGCTGAACTCGTTATTGCCATAGTCGCCAGATACTACATCAGAACGTAGGGTGGTGCAAATGAAACGGGAAAATCCCCAAGGTCTCACCTCAAATGCAGGAATGACCGAGAAGAGACCTTGGATATTTCCCATACTAGATACTGAATACTGAATACCATATACTGTCTTTATGATCGGATATATAGAGGGGAAGGTTCAGGCCGTGCGCCCCACATTCGCAATCGTTTCTACGGGTGGCGTCGGGTACAAAATTACCCTCACCAAAGAAGCACTGGCCGGACTGAAGCCCGAAAGAGCGGTTTCCTTTTGGACGCATCTGGTCGTTCGGGAAGATGTTCTGGACCTCTACGGATTCCGCACGGAAGAGGAGATGCGGATTTTTGAACTACTGCTCACTGTTTCCGGCATCGGCCCCAAATCCGCAATGGCCGTCCTTGACGTTGCTTCCGTGGAGACGCTTCGCTCCGCAATATCGCAGGCGAACGCAAGCTACCTGACGGAAGTTTCCGGCATCGGAAAAAAGACGGCCGAGAAAATCGTTCTGGAATTGAAAGACAAAATCGGCGCCAGCTCCGCCGAATCAACGCACGCACTCCATGGCGACCAAGAAGCGCAGGAAGCAATGCGGGCATTGGGGTATTCCCAGAACGAGGCGCGCGAGGCATTGCGCAAAGTCCCCCGCAGTTTCGTCAACAGCAACGACCGCCTGCGCGAAGCCCTGAAGATAGTAGGCAGGAAATAGGCAAAAGGCATTAGGTAATAGAAAATACAATGCGTAAGTTGAAACAAATGCTTGAGCATATAGTTCCAAAGCAGTTTTTATCTTTCTACCATTTATCGCTCGCGTACATAAGCGCGGTGTTTTACCGGCACCCGTCGCGCGCACTGCTCGTCATCGGCGTAACGGGGACAAAGGGTAAATCAAGTACGACAGAAATGCTGAATGCGATTCTTGAGGAAGCGGGATATAGAACAGCCGTTCTCAATTCCATACGGATAAAGACCGGAGCGAAGTCGGAACCGAACCTCATGCGCATGACGATGCCCGGAAGATTCTTTATTCAGAGATTTCTATTCAATGCCGTGCGGTCAGGGTGCACGGTCGCAATCCTTGAAATGACTTCGCAGGGTGCCGCCCAATACCGCCACCGCTTTATTGATTTGGACGCGCTCATTTTTACCAACCTTGCGCCGGAACATATTGAATCGCACGGTTCCTATGAAGAATACGCGGATGCGAAGTTTGAAATCGGGCGCGAACTTGTGCGCTCCACCAAGCGTCCCCGTATCATGGTCGCCAACGCCGATGACAAGCAAAGCGCGCGGTACATCGCGCTTCCCGTTGAGGATGCTCTCCCCTTTTCACTTTCGGGGTGCGCGCCGTGGTTATCCGATGACACCGGCGGCCATTTTAATTTTGACGGTCTGGATATTTCCCTGCAGTTACCCGGCGAATTCTCACTGAAAAATGCGCTAGCAGCCGCGACGGCGGCGCAGGCGCTCGGAATTCAATCCACGGTCATAATGAGAGCGCTCGGAAAAATACGGACCATCCCCGGCCGCGCGGAAGCGATTGAGGCCGGTCAGAATTTCACCGTCGTCGTTGATTACGCACACACGCCCGATTCTCTGGAGGCGCTCTACAGCGCGTATGGAAAACGTCGCAAGATTTGCGTTTTAGGTGCAACCGGCGGCGGGCGCGACACATGGAAGCGCAAAGTCATGGGAGGCATCGCCGATGCATCGTGCGAGAAGGTTATTCTTACGAATGAAGACCCCTATGATGAAAATCCGCGCATGATAGTTGATGAGGTGGCAAGCGGCATGAAACGTAAACCTGAAATAATCATGGACAGGCGCGAGGCGATACGCCGCGCGCTCACGCTCGCCGGCGCGGGCGACGCAGTCCTCATTACCGGCAAGGGCACCGACCCGTGCATTTGCGGCGCAAACGGGGCGCAAATTCCGTGGAGCGACGCAGTGGTCGCGCGGGAAGAGCTTAAAACAATGTCAGAAGCGAAAGATGTATAATGGGAATGCCTTAGAAATTATGGCTATGGCGCACATTGGCTCATGATAAAAACCGTTCTGCTCTGGATTTTCTGGTTGTTCATAATCACGCTCGTCGTCTATTGGATATGGGCCGGCGGCTTCGGGAGGGCAGTGAGCGCGTTCCGGTCAGCCGGCAACCCGTTCAGCACGGACGGCACGTCGGGCGGCGGTTTCCATCTTCCATGGCAGCCGACAGTGGGTATCTTTGCTCCCGCTCCCGCTTCATCCGGCAACGGCAGCGCAGAAAACGCAGAGACATCAAATCCGCAAGACCAGTACTCAGCATTTGAAAACAATTACAATCAACTGAACTCGCAGGCAAATCAGGCAAAAGTGTTCGGCGACCCGTCGCCGGAAAGAGGGCGCGTGCGCATCACAGACGCAAATGGCGCGGTGGAGACCGATGTACAGAGAGAATACGTCGTTATTACCGCGAACGGAGATAATTCCGCACCGGTTGAACTTAAGGGTTGGTCGCTGCAAAGCGCGTACACCGGCGTACGCGCATACATTCCCCTCTCCACATCGGCATTTGTGATGGGTATTATGAATGACCAGGAGAATGTGCTCCTTAACCCGGGGGCTTCCGCAATTGTAAACTCCGGCTCATCCCCCGTCGCCACATCGTTCCGGGAAAACATCTGTTCGGGCTACCTGGAACAGCTTCAGAGATTTTATCCGTCGCTTTCAAATTCTTGTCCGCCGGCCTCCGATGCGCTGCCGTTCACGCCGGAAAATCTGAAAGTCTACGGCGAGCAATGTTTTAATTTCTTAGAATCCGTTCCGCCGTGCACCGCGCCCCTG
>JAUYLR010000021.1 GCA_030698935.1 bacterium | reverse complement strand
CACAAAAACTGGCAAGCGTTTTTGTCTCAATTCCGTCTGTCTTGACCTTGAGGAAGGCCCCTCTACATAGGGTCGCTAGACTCATTTCTATCCTATATAATGCCCCGCATCATGGATAGAAATCTTGCACTTGAGTTCGTACGGGTTACCGAAGCGGCTGCCATTGCGGCCGCCGATTGGATAGGGCGCGGAGATGCAATGGCCGCCGACGGCGCGGCAGTGGATGCAATGCGTGCCAGATTCAACGACATTGATTTCAGCGGGCGCGTCGTTATCGGCGAGGGAAGCAAGGATGAGGCGCCGGAACTGTACACAGGCGAGAAGGTCGGCAAAGGCCGGAAGCCGCTGCTTGATTTGGCCGTTGACCCCCTTGAATGCACCGATAGCGTCGCCTACGGGAGAGCCAACGCGATGTGCGTGGCGTCCAGCGGTCCGCGGGGAAGTTTGTTTTCCGGCCCTGACACCTACATGTGGAAAATCGCAGTCGGGCCGAAGGCGAGCAAGGTCATTGATTTGGATGCCACTGTTGCCTCAAACCTGAAAAAGATAGCCGCCGCTCTGGGCAAAAAAGTTCCGGACCTTACCGTCATCGTTTTGGACAGGGACAGGCATGTGGGTCTCATCGCGGAAATCCGCAAGGCCGGAGCAAAGGTTCGCCTCATAACCGACGGCGACGTGGCCGCGGCGCTCGCAACCTGTATTCCCGGTTCGGGAATTGACGTGCTGATGGGCATCGGCGGCTCTACCGAGGCGGTGCTTGCGGCGGTGGCAATAAAAATATTGGGAGGAGAAATTTTGTGCAGATTCAAGCCGAAGGACGACCACCACAAAGGATTACTCAAGAAACACTCTCTCAACGACAGAAAGATTTATTGCGCCGAGGATTTGGCAAAAGGGAAGGATTTGACGTTTACCGCAACGGGCGTGATTGACGGCCCACTTTTGGAGGGGGTGCGATATGCCAATGGCGATATCATCACGCACTCGCTCGTTGTGCGCGGACAGACGGAGACGTTGCGATACATTACCACGCACCACAGGAGATAATTTTTCCGCCGGAGGCGGATCCGCCTTTGGCGGACAATCAAGAAGTGGTTTACAATAAATATATGATTACAGCAGAACAGCGGGAGAATTTGAAAAAGGTTGCGCAGCAGATGGTGGCGCCGGGCAAGGGAATACTCGCGGCTGATGAAAGCACGGGCACATGCGAAAAGAAGTTCGCGAAGGCGGGCATTCCCTGTACGGAGGACTCTCGCCGCGCGTACCGCGAACTTTTCTTTACCGCCTCGGGAATTGGCGAGTATATCTCCGGCGTCATTTTGTATGACGAGACCATACGGCAAAACGCATCCGACGGCCGGTCTTTCGTTTCAGTTCTCCAACAAGCGGGCGTTTTACCGGGGATAAAAGTTGACCAAGGGGTCAAAGAAATGGACCTGCCTGCGTCGTCAACGCGACAGGCAGGCGGATCGCCGAACGAAAAAGTCACTAAGGGATTGAACGGCCTGCCGGACAGATTGAAAGAATACGCGAAAATGGGCGCGAAATTCGCGAAATGGAGAGCTGTTATAACAATCGGCGAGGGCTTGCCTACGGACGCCAACATCCGCCAGAACGCCAAAGATTTGGCCGCATACGCCAGAGATTGCCAAGAAGCGGGGATTGTGCCCATCGTTGAGCCGGAAGTTTTGATGGACGGAAGCCACGATATTTCCGCATGCAGGGATGCGAGCAAAAGAACTCTGACCGCACTTTTTGAAGAGTTGGAAAAAGCGGGAGTGGCGATAGACGGAATAATCTTGAAAACGAACATGGTCATTCCCGCAAAAGATTGCCCGAAGCAGGCAACGCCGGAGGAAATCGCGGAAGCGACACTTGGGCTTTTCAAGAAAGTCTTACCGAAAGAACTTGTCGGTCAGGCGTTTCTTTCCGGCGGGCAGAGCGAGGAGGAAGCGACCGCGAACTTGGACGCAATAAATAAAAAAGGCCCATTGCCGTGGAAGATGTCGTTTTCCTACGGGCGCGCGCTTCAGAACACCGCGCTCAAGGTGTGGAACGGAAAAGCAGAAAATGTCCCCGCCGCGCAAAAAGCGTTCCTCCACCGCGCGAAGATGAACAGCTTGGCGACGCTGGGGAAGTACTCAAAAGAAATGGAGGCAACATGAATCTCTCAAAGCCATGAATCCCGTTAGAAGTCGCGGAAGTTCAGTGTAATAATACGACGTACTATATGTTGCAAATCGGTCGAAATCAGACAAACGTAATTTTCAAGTCGGAAGCGCAAGCTTCCTACTTCTAACGGGATGAATGTAACCTTAATAGGCATGGCGGGCGCGGGGAAGAGCCACATCGGGAATTTGCTCGCGAAGAAACTCGGTCTGGAATTTATTGATGTTGACAGGCACCTGTGGGAACGTACGTACAGGAAAACGGTGCAAGAGATTCTGGATGAGCGCGGTGAAAAGTGGTTTTTAGACGAAGAGGAGCGTTTAATCATTGACCACACCAAAGGCAAAGACGGCCTCCTTATTTCTCCGCCCGGCAGTGTCGTGTATCAACCAAAAGCAATGGCTCATCTGAAGGCCATATCAAAGGTGATTTATTTGAGGGTTCCGTTTGAGACAATAGAGGCGCGGCTCAAGGGCACGCCTCCGCGCGGCATCGTCGGTCTTGGCAATAAGACGTTGCGTGAGCTCTATGATGAACGCACGCCGATGTATGAAAGTAATGCGGATTTGAC
>JAUYLR010000020.1 GCA_030698935.1 bacterium | reverse complement strand
CAAAGGTTTTCAATGACTTCAAAATTTCCGCGTATGTGAAAGTAAAAAATGCAATAATCTCTTGCAAAAAATCAATTTCGGTGCTATATATATTGTAGCTTTACGATTGACATCACTAAATAGGAGGTTCTGCATGTCCGGAAGGCTAGGGCCCCGAATCATGCATGGGGAAAGCATTACCGTTAATAACGAGGTCAAGTTCTATTTTCAGCCCTTTTCAGAGCTACAATATCAGGAGGACACACCCATTCTTCTTCTCGTTTTTGAAAACCAACCCGACCTTATTCTGACCAATAGCTTCCCGGAAATAGAAGCGATGCGGGCGAGAATGGACGCGATGCGCGTGCGGAGAAACGAAACCGTATCATTCTTCAGCGCCGCGCGCGAGGACAAGATGATCCCTCTGGGGATGGTCTATATCCAACAGCCATGGCGCAGATTGCGCCATAAGGCGACATGGAACATAGATAGTCTCAACTTCTACCGGGAAGTCTGGGAAAGGGTATTCTTTGCGGTGCGGCAAGTCCGGGAAATGAAACGAACGAATATCGTTATTGTTCTCCCGAGTCAATTCCGTCCGGAAAATATCAAAAACGACCGGCGTCAGGAGAACCGGCTTGAGAAGTTCGTCCGAACGGTAACCGAAGCGATCGTGTATGCCAATCACACGATTGAAGAGTTCATCAAGGACAAGGCGCCCTTTATTGAAAGCGCCACTCTCACCTATTTTGGAGAGGGTAAGCGGGAGGTGGATAATTTCTTTCAACGAGCGATTGGCGAAGGTTCCGCGCTCGGTGAATCAACGGGTTATGTGCGGCGCCTGACACTCCTGCCGCCAAACCTGAAATATCCGCTTGAATTCGTACGGCTCGCGACAGGAGTTGCCCCCGAACCGGAAGACGCTCGAAGCGCGAAATGGCAAAATCTTTCGCATCATTTCTTTTCCCCGAAGGTGAAGGTCTCCTATCTATACGGAACAAAGGAAATTGAAGAGTTCGGACTGGGTTTGGTCGCCACGGTCGGCAAGGGAAGCGCGCATGAGCCTGTGTTTCTCAAAGTTCACTACCGCCCCACGACCAACCGGCAAAAGCCCGTCCGAAGGATTGTTATCATCGGCAAGGGAGTCACCTTTGATACCGGCGGGGCAAACCTAAAGACCGACGGATCAATGGAGCGCATGCATCTTGATATGGCAGGCGGAGCGACGGCCCTTGGTCTCGTGAAACTTGCCGCGGATCTCAACCTTTCCGTTGAAATCATCGCGCTTGTTCCCCTAGTGGAAAACATGATCGGTCCTCACGGGATGCGTCCCGGCGATATCGCAACGGCATTTGACGGAAAGACCGTGGAAATCATTGACACGGACGGGGAAGGACGCCTCATACTGTATGATGCCATCGCATACGCCGAGCGGCATCTGAACGCAGACTGTACGATTACAATCGCCACTCTCTGCGATATTCAGGATTTGGGGCCGGACCTGCTCAAGGTGGTCGTAGGAAACGACAAGCTCCGCGGAAAAGTACTGCACGCCGAAGAGGTTTCGGCCGAGAAAGCGTTTCTCTTTCCGCGTCTTGAACAC
Organism: bacterium; assembly: GCA_030698935.1. Taxonomy (GTDB): domain Bacteria; phylum Patescibacteriota; class Minisyncoccia; order Phycocordibacterales; family UBA2100; genus UBA10103. Next base: position 1,275 of record JAUYLR010000020.1, on the reverse strand, counting down.
TTCAACGAAGTGGACAATGAGCACATTGGCGATATAACCGATCTTCTCGGCGAGCCCAGTGGAGTATACTATCAGGTCTCTTCTTTCGTGTTTCTTTCAAATGCCTTCGTTCACGAAAAGCCCGAATGGATCTTCGTGGATATCAGCGCGGTCTTTGAAAGCGATGCCGACAACTACGGTTGCGGCCCCGGTTTCGGGCTCCGATTTATCTGGAACATCCTAAAGCAATATGCCTGATTCAGTGCGCCGCGCTTTGCGCGGCGTTTTTTTTATTCATCCCTATTCAATCAAGGTAAGCACGTACATGGCCCCGATACCAAGACAAATCATGGCGAGCTCTATAATAACGTGATGCACACCTTTGTGATCGTGAAGTTCGGGAATGAGATCCGAGAGCGCGACATAGATGAACATTCCCGCCGCGACCGCGAGCGCAATCGGTACGAGTATCTGAACAACCGACCCGAAAAAAATAACTACCAGCGCACCGAGAACCGCGGTCAGAGCGGAAACGAAGTTAAGCAAAAGCGCCTTCATGCGGGAATATCCGGCGTGGACCAAGACTCCGAAATCTCCGACTTCCTGGGGAATCTCGTGCAAAATGACCGCGATGGTTGTCGCTATACCAACTTCAATCCCCACGAAATAACTTGCTCCGATGACAATACCGTCAAGAAAATTGTGGACGCCGTCGGAGACAAGGATCATCGGTCCCAAATGCATATTTTCGGCGAGCGCCCGACCCTCTCCGGTGTGCGCATGATGCCACTTCAATACGCTTTCCAAAATGAAAAAACCAAGAATCCCCGCAATAATCATGAGGGCCGCGTTTGTGCTATTCGCGGCGATCTCAAACGTTTCCGGAATGATGTGCAAGAAAGCGTCGCCTAAGAGCGCTCCGGCGGCAAGCGCGACAAGTCCGCGGATGGCGGGTCCCCGAAGACGGTTATTTATTGAAAGAACGAAGACGCCCACGAATGAAACCACGCTCACGATGGTCACGCTTCCCAATATATATAGTGTTTGGATTTCCATAATTATTACTTAGACGGCTTCTCACCAATTAAAGCTCGCTAACCCCCTCAAGCTCTTTGAGCATCTTTACTATTCGGGCGCATAGTTCATCATGATGCTCCTCTTCAGCGATTGTCAGCGCATCTTCAAGCGCGCGCACGGTGCCCTCCAAGTCTCTCGCAGCGCGGCCTATTTCGGCGCGACGGATTTCAAGCTCAACCCGAGCCTCAACCGTAGGATTAGCGTCAACCGCCGCCTGCT
>JAUYLR010000011.1 GCA_030698935.1 bacterium | reverse complement strand
TCTACGATCAGGAACTGCGAGAACGGGATTTTGGTGACGCGGAAGGAATGTCTTTTGACGAAGCGAAAGAGAAATTCGGTTCGTATCTCGATGTGTACGATGAGACGAAGGGGAATATTGAAACATCAAAGGCACTAGAAGAGCGTATTTCAAAGGCATTTCACAAGCTGAAAGCAACTCATGGCCGCAAAAATGTAGTCATCGTAACCCATGGGTCTGCCATTCGACTGCTTTTGAAGCACATACAGAATATTTCATATGAGGAGGCGAAAGTGCCGCCTGTAGTAGGAAATGCCGAGGTACTCTCGCTCGATATTCTTGAGACTTCCTGCCCAAAATGCGGCAATGATTTGTTTGAGCAAGACCCCGACACGCTGGACACGTGGTTTTCTTCAGGCTTGTGGACGTTCTCAACTCTGGGGTGGCCCTCCTTCGCAGAGAGCGCTACGAAGGGCAAGCCCGGACCCGAAAACGATTTTGCGAATTATCATCCGACCGATGTTCTTGAAACCGGATACGATATTCTTTTCTTTTGGGTTGCGCGCATGATACTCATGACCGGTTTTTGCCTCGGCACGGTTCCCTTCCGCAACGTCTACCTGCACGGGCTCGTGCGCGATGCTAAGGGAAGAAAAATGTCAAAATCCCTCGGCAACGTAATAGACCCTCTGACGATGATTGAAAAATATGGGGCCGATGCGGCGCGGTTGAGCCTTATTGTCGGAGCCTCGCCGGGCAACGACGTAAAACTCTCCGAAGACCGCGTGCGCGGGTACAAGCATTTTGCCAATAAAGTGTGGAACATCTCCCGCTTCGTGTTGGAGAATGCGGAGCTAACGCAGAACCAAGTTAGACATCCGATGTCTAACTTGGTTGAAACAGATCAAAGGTTAATTGCGGAAACGCAGAATATTGCAAAAATTGTTTCGGAAAACATAGACAATTTCCGCCTAGACCTTGCCGCCGACGCTATCTATCACTTCGTCTGGCACCGTTTTGCCGATGAAATTATTGAGGAGAGCAAGCCGATACTGAAGGCAGGCGGCGGAGCCGCCGATTCTAGACGCTATACGCTAAACGCTATCCTCACCACTTCCCTGAAACTCCTCCACCCATTTATGCCGTTCGTCACAGAAGCAATTTGGCAAGAATTGCCGGAAAAAGACGCTGAACTTCTTATGATAGCCAGATGGCCGGTATGAGTGCGATAACGCCTACCATCGCGGCACTTGCGGGCGGAATTCTTCCTGCCCTCGCGTGGCTCTGGTTTTGGCGGCGCGAAGATTCAAAACATCCGGAACCGCGCCGGCTTATCGCGCTTGCCTTTTTCGCGGGAATGACGGCGGTTGCCGTCGCGATTCCCCTTGAAAAATACGCCGCCACATTTCTTGCAAGTTCTCTTGCCACGTTCACGGCATGGCCGGCAATAGAGGAAATCGTGAAATATCTTGCGGCGCGCTTTACGGTCCTTAAGCGGCGAGAAGACGACGAGCCGATAGACCCCGTGATATACATGGTCGCGGTAGCGTTGGGTTTTGCCGCCGCGGAAAACGCGCTGTTCCTCTTGAGCCCGATTTCGGGAGATTCAATTATCCAGACCGTCATGACGGGAAACCTGCGTTTTATAGGGGCAACGCTCCTCCATGTGCTTTCCTCCGCCGTCATCGGCGTGGCGCTGGGGCTTTCGTTCTACAAGTCAAAAACTGCGAAATTCGCGTATGCGGGCATCGGAGTTATCCTCGCCTCTGTTTTGCACGGTGTATTTAACTTCCTTATACTTAACACGCCGGAGGAGCACCTCTTGCGGACATTCGGGTATGTGTGGATTGGGCTTATTGCGCTTCTGGCCGTGCTAGAATATATCAAACGGATTCATCCGCGCATTTTTAAATAAGATGTTATGAGCCCCGTTAGAGACCGCGGTCGCGCGAAATAGAATCTGGTTGATAGAAAAACACGAATCAAAAAAATATGAAAGAATTTTATACACATAGTACACGACCGCGATCTGTCTCTAACGGGGTGAGCCAAACGAATTACATATTATTTACCCAGCACCTTTGTTTCATTGAGAAACGAAGGTGCTGGGTGTAAGATTTTCTAAACTCATTATTATTATTCATTAACAAAATCTAACATGGCAAAACCCTCGTTTTTCGCGCGCCTCACAGGCTCCGCCGGAGAATATGATGACTTTGAAGACCCGCAGGCACAGCGTGCCGTGTTCCAAGGAATGGGCGCGGAGCGCCGCGCGCATATTGAGGGCGAGGATGTAGCCGCATCCGGAGAGCCGGGCAGTGAGCTTGCCGTGGACGTCTACCAGACACCGGATGCGATTGTGATAAAGGCTCTCGTTGCGGGAGTGCAGCCGACCTCGATAGACATCTCGCTCACGCGCGAAATGCTGACGATAAGCGGCTCACGCGAAGACGAGCGCGAAGTGGACGAGGAAAATTACTTCCAGCAGGAACTCTACTGGGGTTCTTTCTCGCGCACCATACTTTTGCCGGAGGAGGTTGATGTTGACCTCGCCGAAGCAACCGAGAGGCACGGGATTCTCATGCTCCGCCTGCCGAAAATCAATAAGAAGAAGCAGACTAAGTTGAAGGTGCGCAGCCGGTAACGGTATCCAAGGGGAGTCCTTAAAGAATCACTCCCAAGGACTCCCCTTGGATTCATTTCCTGGAACCTATTGCCTGGTACCTGGCACCTGTCTGTTATGTTATACTTTCTGAGTTACAAATAATTTCTTAATTATGAACGACGACGCCATTCAGAAACTCGCAGTTCCTATCGCAATCGTAATCGCAGGGGCTCTCATCGCGGGAGCCGTTTATTTTGCCTCTATCGGCCGGGCACCTGCGGGTGCAGGCGCTGG
>JAUYLR010000008.1 GCA_030698935.1 bacterium | reverse complement strand
GTCCGCATCTCTGCTACCGACTCTCTCTACAAGATGATGCGCGACCAAGGGGTGCAGGCTTTCCCTGAAGTAGGGCAGAATGCGAATGAGGCGACGACGTTTGTTTTGGAGTTTCCGGTCAAAGCCCCCAACGGTTCTTTGTACAAGAACGACCTCACGGCGATGGAACAGTTGGAGTATTGGAAAATGGTCAAACTGAATTTTACCGAGCACAATCCTTCGGCGACTATTTCAGTAGGGGACGAAGAGTGGGTTGCAGTCGTCGCGTGGATTTCCGATAACTGGAACATCATCGGCGGTCTTTCATTCCTTCCGCGCGAGAATCACGTGTACCGCCTTGCCCCGTATGAAACGATTGACAAGAAAACATACGAAGCACTCGCATCAAAATTCCCCGTCATTGATTATTCAAAGTTGATTATCTACGAGCGCACGGACGAGACAGAGCAGGCGAAGGAATTGGCTTGTGCAGGGGGGACGTGTGAGATAGTGTAAACTAGTAAGTAGTTAATAGAACGTAGTACGTAGTGAAATACAAAAACGAAAGTGGCGGAAACGAAAGCTGTCGCTTTTCGTTTCCGCCGGGTGCCTTGCCGATCACTTCGGCTGGAAAAGGATGACTGCGCCGTACGGAATCGAAGAACTGTTGATGTCCGGCGATACTTCCTTTCCATTCACAGAGCACCGAAGTTCACGGAAGTCGGGAAGTAGCATTCCTTTCTGCCACGCCTTGTTGCGCAGAAAATCGGCGTAGCAGGATAACGTATACGTATCCCAAAACTTCAGTTTCTTCACTTCGTGCCCTTCCGCATCGCGGTAGGAGAGGCACACCAATCCACACAGCGCTCGCAAAAACCACATGATGGAACTCCTTTTTAAATAGCACGATCATTTGACCGTGCCGGCAGTATCGCAAGGCGCAGAGAGAGAGTCAATCAGATGCCATATCGACCTCGTAGGTCGATATGGGCTTGCAGATTATGGTAAATCGTTAGATAATACTTTCCTGCGTTAGGCAGTCGCTGGCTCGCAAGGGCTAGAGGAAAGTCCGGACACGCCCGAGTTTCGCAAGAAAGTCGGAGCACGGTAGCGGGTAACGCCCGCCGGGGTAATCCTAGGGATGCGAACAGAGACGTTTTTTCGCGAGAGCGGAAAAACGCCCTGCGTAGCTTTATGCGAAGCAGGGCGAGATTGGGCAGTTAAAGGCTCAAGGTGCAACGGCAAAAATCCTACCTGCGTGCAAGGTCGTATCAAATCGTACCATCGGTACGGTTAGAAGAACCGCTTGAGGTGATTGGCAACAATCATCCCAGATAAATGGCTGTCCTCGACAGAATCCGGCTTACTATGCAGAGATGAAAAAAGAGTCCCAAAAGGGCTCTTTTTTCTTTTCTTCATTACCCACAAATCCACACCACTGACTTGCGCGATTTACGCATTTCCCATGCTACACTTATCTCATATTAGTAATTTGAATATTATGGAAAACAGCACATCAAAACCAGACCGGATTGCACAGTGGTGCATGATACTTCTCGTCGGACTTCTTCCGATTTTTTTTATACCTATAACATGGATAACAACCGTACAGGCTAAGGCATCGCTCATAGCTGTTCTCTTGGTGGTCGCGACGATATTTTGGGTCATCGCGCGGTTTGCTGAAGGGAATATAAAAGTACCCTCAAGTTTGGTACTGGCGGCGGGGCTGCTTATGCCGCTTGTATATGCTATTTCCGTCATTGTATCCGGCGTCACCCAGCTCTCTCTGGTCGGAACCGGCGTGGAGCAAGACACGCTCGCGTTCGCGTGCATCCTGTATGCGGCACTCGTCTTGTCAGCCTTAATATTTTCCGGCTCACCGCGCGCAACCGTCAAAGCCGTGCGGGGTCTTTTCATCGGCGGATTCTTGCTTGTCGTTCTTGAAATTGTTCACTTTGCGTTTCCCGGTTTGAGTTTGGGCGCGGTTCTGGCCGGACAAACGGGAAATGCGTTCGGAAACTGGAATGAGTTCGCAATTCTTCTGGGGCTTTTAACCGTATTGGGGATTGCTCTTCGCAATACGGAATCGGCCCAAGGCAAGTGGGGATATCTTTTTGACGCAGTCGAGGTGATTTCCGCTCTCCTTCTCATCATTGCAAATTTCTTTGACGTGTGGACGGCGGTCGGCATCGCGGGTCTTGTCGCAATTCTTGTGCAGCATTTTGCATCACGTTCGCAATCCGGAAATTCCGCGCCTCAACTGGGCACAAGGCGCGTGTGGATAGCTCTCGTCGTTCTTGCGCTCTTTTCCATGCTTTTCGGCAGTTTTGTCACTAACGTACTGCCTGAACGGATACGCGTCGCGAACATAGAAGCACGTCCCTCGCTTCAGGGAACGATTGCAATCGGGCAACAGTCTCTCACGGAGCCGGTGTCCCTCTTCTTCGGTGCCGGGCCCAATACGTTCGGCCGCGAATGGGGATTGTATAAGCCGGCCAGTATCAACCAGTCCGCTTACTGGAACACAAACTTCACCTCTGGCGTGGGAACCATCCCGACATCGTTTGTCACTACCGGAATTTTCGGCATCATTGCGTGGATTTTATTTGCGCTCGCTCTCATTTTGGCATCTGTGCGCGCGCTTGCGCGATACGGGAAAGGCGAGCAGGGAAATCTCTACGCCTCATCCTTTGGCATTGCCGCGGCGTTTCTTCTCTCGTTCTATCTGCTCTACGTGCCGGGGCCTGCATTAAGCACGGTTGCATTTCTCTCTATCGGATTGCTCGTGGCGTTTTCCGCTCAGGCGGGGTTCACCGGCACTCATACCATAACGTTGCGCGGCAACGGATGGAAAGGCACCGCGGCGGTAGCCGGCCTCGTTTTCTTCGGCCTCGTGGCGGTGTTGGCCTGTGTGGGCATCTCGCGCGTACTTGTCGCAGAAATGATACTGAACCGGGGCGTTGTGACCTACAACGAAACGCAGGATACGGAAGCCGCATCAAGATTTGTATCCGCCTCCCTTGCGGTATTTCCCTCAAACGCACGGGCGCATCGCGTCGGGATCCAGCTTGGCCTCGCTCAATTGCAACAGCTCATCGCCAAGGCCGACCCGAAGGATGAGGCGGCCCGCACAAAGCTTCAGGAGGTCTTGAAACAAACGATTCAGTACGGATTGGACGCAGTCGCAATAAATGCGACTGACTACCAGAACTGGCTTGAATTGGCGGGGCTCTATCAACAACTTGCAGGCGTGAAGGTAGAAGGCGCATTTGAAAACGCGCGCGCGGCCTACGAGCGGGCACGCAGAGAAAACCCGTTGAGCCCGCTGCCGCTCTTGCAACTGGCACAGCTTGAACTTATCGCAGAAAACACCGACATTGCTTTGCAATATCTTGCCGCCGCCGTAGAACTGAAGCCCGACCTTGCCGCCGCCTACTACATGGCGTCGCAGATTTATGCCTCCAAGAAGGACTACAAGAATGCGATTGCCGCAGCCACGCAGGCGGCACGGTACGGGCAGAACGATCCCTTGGGTTGGTACAATTTGGGCGCAATAGCGTATGCAGGCGAGGATTACGCAACCGCCGCTGCCGCGGAAGAACAGGCGCTCGCGCTCAATCCGCAGTACGCCAATGCGATGTATATCCTCGGTCTCTCGTATTACGAACTTAAGCGCCCCGAAGACGCGCTCAAAGTATTTGAAGCGCTTAATCAGCTTTCACCCGACCAAAAAATAGTCACGGATATTATCGCGAACCTTAAGGCCGGTAGAGCGCCGACCCCAAAACCCGCTCCGAGCAAATAGCATTGTACTATGATGAATCGCGTTAGAAGTCGCGGAAGTCTGGAATGATGATGCATCTCGATATATGACACGTCTCGGTCGAAGTCACGCAGATACAGTCTCTGAGTCGGAAGCGCAAGCCCCGTTAGAAGCGGAGCTTCTAACGGGGCAAGCTTCCTACCTGCCCGCCAAAGCCAGAGCGGGGCGGGTGGAACTGAAAGAGAACGTGACTTACTTATCAACCAATCAGGTCCGTTACCACCGTTGCTTCAGGCGATGGCAGGCGGGCTTCTAACGGGATGAATCGCGTATTTCGGCTCCTCTCTTTTGAGGTGCGCGGAGTTCAATCTGCCGTTTATGTGTTGGCGGTGTTCGCATTCTTGTCCTCCCTCCTTGCACTTTTTCGCGACCGGCTTTTGGCGGGTGAATTTGGCGCGGGTACGGAACTTGACCTCTATTATGCCGCGTTCAGAATCCCCGATTTTGTATTTGTGGCGTTGGGCGCACTCGTTTCGGTATACGTTCTTATTCCGGAACTTGCGCGCCGCGACACGCATGCACAAAAAGAGTATATAGACACTGTTGTGCTGGGGTTCTCCGTCTTGGCGGTCTGCGTCGGCTCTGTCGCGGCGCTTTTTGCGCCGCGGCTATTGTCGTATCTTTTTCCTCACTTTGTTGAGGCCGGATCTTTGACAACGCTAGTGTCACTGACCCGCATCATGCTGCTTCAGCCGATTTTACTCGGATTCTCAAATATCTTTGCCGCAATTACGCAGACAAAATACCGGTACACGCTCTACGCCTCGTCCCCGTTGTTTTATAACCTCGGCATCATTCTTGGAATTGTCGTCCTGTATCCTCTCTGGGGCCTTTCAGGCCTTGCGTGGGGAGTGGTTATCGGAGCGGGACTTCATGCCGGCATACAAATCCCCTCAATAATGAGTGACGGATTTTTCAGGAAATTACCGCGCCTTGGAGATGTCCGGATGCTTTTTCGCACCACTGCTGTTTCCGTGCCCCGCGCACTCGCTCTGTCCATGAATCAGGTGACGTTCATCGGCCTTACCGCGCTCGCAGGCACGCTCGCGGTCGGTTCCATATCCGTATTCATGTTTGCTTTTAATCTTTACAGCGTTCCGCTTGCCATCATCGGCGCCTCGTACTCCGTCGCGGCATTTCCCGTACTCGCGCTGTCTTTGGCAAAAGGAAGGCAATCGGAATTTATAGAAAACATCGCAACCGCCGCCCGCCATATCTTTTTCTGGTCATTACCCGCGACAGCTCTGATTATTGTTTTGCGCGCGCATATCGTCCGCGTTGTTTTGGGAAGCGGGGCTTTTGACTGGACAGACACGCGCCTCACGGCCGCATCGCTCGCGATGCTTTCTCTGGCGCTGGTAGGGCAGGGTCTCATGCTCTTGCTCGTGCGGGGATACTATGCCGCAGGGCGCACGTTTACGCCGTTTCTTGTGTCGTGCGGCATTGCCCTCGGAACTATCGGATTGGGCGGAATCCTCATTCGCATTATGGAGAATGCGGCGACCCTTTCTTTCATTCAGGCGCTGTTGCGCGTGGAAGATATACAGGGAAGCAACATGCTCGCGCTTGCAATCGCCTACGCTCTCTCCACGCTTATCGGCACGGCGTTTCTGGCGTTTTATTTTGAACTCCGTTTCCGCGGCTTTTTTACGCGCATCGGACGGTCTTTTGCAGAAGGAATGGTAGCGGCATTCACCGGCGGAGTGTCTGCATATGCGATGCTTGCAATCATAGGCCCGCTTACGCTCTCTTCCACGCTGGCCTCCGTCTTAATCAAGGGATTTGCCGCGGGTGTATCGGGAATGATAGTGGCAGGGCTCGTATACGCATTTCTGGGGAATCGCGAATTTGCGGAAACGGTTGCGGAAATCCGCGGAAGACTGTGGCGCGGCTTTATCAGGGAAGAGGGAGGCACGGAAATTGTCGTGTCGGCGGAGGAAGCGGCAGAACTGAAGTAGAGGTGCGTGTATCGTGCATGGAGTATCGTGTATAGTGTGCGGATATGAATATCCGGAACTTCAGTATCATTGCGCACATAGACCATGGTAAAAGTACCTTGGCAGACCGCATGTTGGAGATGACGGGTACGATAGAAAAGCGGGACATGCAGGAGCAGGTTCTTGACCGGATGGATTTGGAGCGCGAGCGCGGCATCACAATCAAGATGGCGCCTGTCCGGATGGACTATACGCTAAACGCTACTCGCTATACGCTCAATCTGATTGACACTCCAGGCCATGTTGATTTCTCGTACGAAGTCTCGCGCGCGCTTTCCGCTGTTGAGGGGGTGATTTTACTCGTGGATTCCACACAAGGGGTGGAGGCGCAAACACTCTCTGTTCTTTCGGTTGCGAAAAGCCTCGGACTCGTAATTATTCCCGTAGTTTCCAAAATAGATTCGCCCAACGCCAGAGTTTCCGATATCACAAGCGAGCTTGCGCTATTGCTTGGCTGTTCCGAATCAGATGTTCTTCCGGCTTCCGGAAAGACAGGCGAAGGCGTTGATGAAATTCTCAAAGCTGTCGTTAAACGAATTCCACCGCCGCAATCTTCCGGAGGAAATCTGCAGGCGCTTGTGTTTGATTTCGGATACTCCGACCATCGCGGTGTTATCGTTTACGCGCGCATATTTGGCGGGCACGTTGCAAAGGGTGACAACCTGCGCCTTGTTGCCGCGCATGCGGATTTTATTGCCCTTGAAGTGGGTGTGATGAAGCCGGGAGAAACTCCGGTAGAGACTCTTAACGAAGGCGAAATCGGCTACGTTGTGACAGGTATCAAGAAACCCGGGCTGGCATCTGTCGGAGACACCGTCACATCCGTGCGTTCGCCCGCGCCCGCCCTCCATGGCTACAGGTCGCCCGCACCCGTGATTTGGGCGAGCGTGTATCCGGAGAATCAGGACAACTTGGTGCTTCTCCGGCAGTCGCTTGCGCGTCTGCATCTATCGGACTCTTCGCTTTCGTATGAGGAAGAATCGTCCGGAGTTATGGGCAAAGGCTTCCGATGCGGATTTTTGGGAATGCTTCACTTGGAAATTATTATTGAGCGCCTGCGGCGCGAATTTGCGCTTAATCTTGTGGTGACGATGCCGACAACGGTGTATGAAGTAACGTACCAAAACGGAAAAGTTGAAGAGATTTATGCGCCTGCCCGCCTGCCCGACGACGGCACGGCAAAGCGCCTGCGCGAGCAGTGGGCGGAAGTTTCCGTCATATCGCCGCCGGAGTACCTCGGCGTCATTTCACAGTTGCTCTACGAGCACGAAGCGATAATAGGGGACACGGAAACTCTGCCCGACGGAAAAGCGAAGCTCTCATCGCAGATGCCCCTGCGCGAACTTATGCGGGGATTTTTTGACAAACTAAAGAGTGTTTCCTCCGGCTTTGCATCGCTTTCATACGAAATTATCGGCCTGCGCGATGCGGATGTCGTACGCCTTGATGTGCTCGTCGCGGAGGAAATTATGCCGGCATTTTCGCGCATTGTGAGCCGCAGGCGCGTGCGGACTGAAGGCGAGGCTATAGTGGAGAAGCTTGAGAAGATTTTACCACGCCAGCAATTCGTTTTAAAAATACAGGCGAAGGCGATGGGGAATATCATAGCGGCTCGCCGCGTCTCCGCACTACGTAAAGACGTTACCGGCTACCTCTACGGAGGTGACATTACGCGAAAGATGAAACTACTTGAGAAACAAAAGCGCGGCAAAAAGAAGATGCTCGCGCGAGGGAAAGTTGATATCCCCCACGACGTGTTCTTGAAGGTAATCCGGGACTCGTGACTCAATAGTTGCCCGAAATCATCGCGACAAGACCTGGCGCGAAGAACAGCACCATACTGATGATGACGAGAACGGCGACTACGCCCCAAAAATATTTGAGGGCTTTTTTGGTATTTCTATGAAATAAGAAGCTCATAGCAAGTGGTAAGATTATAACGTATGCAAAGCTTTCAGCAAAGGCGCGACCCACTGCGCCTGTTCGGCAAACGCCTGCTTCTCGTTCTGCTCTTCCTGCTCGTTGTTGTGGCGATATCGGGAGTATGGAAAGCATACCAAAAGGAGCAGGAATCCCTGCAACTTCGCAGGGAGGCGGAAGTTCAGCTTGCGGACATCGCAAAAAGAAAAGCGCAACTTGAGGCGGATATAACTAAATTAAACACTCCGCGGGGAATGGAAGATGCCCTGCGCGAACAGTATCTGCTTGCCAAAAGCGGAGAGAACCTGATTATCATTGTAGACCCCCCCACTCCTGTGCCCGTACAGGCGACATCCTCCGTGCGGGAATGGTTTAAAAAGACGCTTTTCTGGTGGTAGTGGTGCGGATACGGAGAATCCCAGTACCATAACGCTTCGCGTTAGCTACGGGACAGGTCGAACTCCTTTGTGCGAGATGCGAGAATCGAACTCGCGTCCTATGCTTGGGAAGCACATGTTTTGCCACTAAACTAATCTCGCCTGCTTTGGAAGTTTACCCCGAAGGAATTGAGAAGCAAATACCTTCGGTGCACTCGTTTTACCACTAAACTATATCCGCATGCACGATATGAGAATACCTTATATTTTCCGATATCACAAAAAACACCACAAACTTAGAAACTGTTGAAAAAGCTTCGAATACGAGGCGCGGAGAAAGCGCGACGTGAGACGTATCGTGCATACGGTGAACGTCGCACAGAGGCTCCGCAACGAAGTAGGCGGACTTTTTCAACAGTTTCTTAAAGATATTTCTTGCCGTATATGCGCATGGCGTCAACGACATCCCGCAGGGCAGCGCCCTTCTGGGTGAGTGTATATTCCACACGCGGAGGCTTGGTGAATTCTTTCCGCTGCACCAGTTTCTCGCCCTCAAGCCGCTTGAGCTTGTTCGTGAGCGTGCGTGTGCTGATGCCGGAAAGGGAGTTCTGCAAATCGCAAAATCGCCGCGGCTTCTCCAAGAGGTCGCGCAGTACAAGAAGCGAGCACGAGTCGCCCAAAAGGTCAGCCACACGCGCTACGGGGCAGGAACTGCAAAGAGTTTTCCGCTGTTGCGCTGTCCGGAGCATTGTCCCGTTAGAGGCAGGAAGCAATGCTTCCCGCACATGATTTAGAGTTGATAATCGACCTTATTGATATTTTATACGAATGTTCCATATATACGGTTCGTCTTCCGCGGCCTCTAACGGGATTATCCACAGTTTACCATCTTCTTCGGTACTTTACAAAGTAAAGTGATAGGTATATACTTCGCGCATTAAGAATTAAATATATGCGACATGACCAATAGTAATGTTTTGAAGGTTAAAATTATTCTGGGAAGCACGCGCCCCACTCGTTTTAGCGAGCACGCGGGAGGTTGGATTCTGGAACAGGCAAAGAAAATTACAGACATTGAGCCCGAAATATTGGATTTGCGGGATTATGCGATGCCGTTTTTCAATGAAGCAGTCAGCCCGTCATACAAGCAAGAGCCGTATAAAAACGAAGCGGTTGCGCGCTTCACTTCAAAAATCGCGGAAGGAGACGCATTTATAATTGTTACGCCGGAGTATAATCGCGGGACGTCCGGGGTGCTCAAAAACGCGTTTGACTGGGTTTATCAGGAATGGAACAACAAACCCGTGGGGTTTGTCGCTTACGGAAGCGTGGGAGGCGCCCGCGCGGTTGAACAATTGCGGCTAACAGCCGTTGAACTTCAAATGGCACCCGTCAGAAACGCGGTCCACATTAATGCGCCGTGGCTTCTTAGAGACGAGGCTGGCAATCTGAAACCGGAGGCGCTTGATTCCTATCAAGGCGCAGCCGAGGGGTTACTGACCCAGTTGGTATGGTGGGCAAACGCGCTTAAAACCGCGCGCGGGACGCAAGGATAATGCGATTATGGTATTATCCAGTGAATAAAATTATTAAAGTAATAATATATTGAATTATGTCTGCACAAGCACAGGTGACCATTTACTCAACCCCGACCTGCCATTTCTGCCATGCGGCAAAGGATTTCTTCACGGCAAATAATATCAAGTTCACGGATTATAATGTTGGCACAGACCTCGCCAAAAGGAAGGAAATGATAGAAAAAAGCGGCCAGATGGGCGTCCCCGTCATCTACGTTGGCGATGAAATGATAGTCGGCTTTGACGAAGCGCAGCTGCGCTCACTACTTAAGGTTTAGGTACCGGTGTTTTGTCCGCCAAGGGGCGCATATGCTAAAGTGCATATGCGCCCCTGTAGTTCAATGGATTAGATCGTACCCGTCCTAAGGGTTTGATGCAGGTCCGATTCC